>NZ_JBQDYQ010000001.1:0-155788 GCF_052105255.1 Brevibacterium sp. | reverse complement strand
TTCGGCGGCGAAGCCCGAGGCAGGATGGATCTTCGTCAGCCCCGTGCCGACCGTCCTGATGACATTGCGGCCGATGAACCACAGGCCCGCACCGATCATCGCCATGATGAGGAAGTTGCCGACGGAGCTGATGCCGCTGCGGACGGTGTCGGTGACCTCGCCGCCGGCGAGGACGGCGCCGCTGACCTCGAAGACCGCTGCGACCATGAGGGCTTGCTTCATGCTCAGCGTTCCGGCGCCCACCGAGGTGCCGAAGGAGTTCGCCACGTCATTGCCGCCGATGTTGAAGGCCATGAACGTGTCGAAGACGATCGTCGTGATGAGGACGAGCCGGTTGGACCCGGCTCCGACGAAGTCGAACGACCACAGCGTGAACGAGACCAGGGTCGCCGCCAGCATGAGTCCGCCAGCAGTCGTCCTCGGCGTTGCAGATGACCGGGTGATGAAGCACGATCGACGCGGACGCGTACAGCTGCTCAATTGGCGGAGTCGACCGACTCCTATACTGGTGCCAGGCGGCTCGGTCGGACGGCCGTGGAGCGAGACTGCGGAGGGAAGCATGCCGATCACCGCGACGATCCTCGAGGTCGCCGACGTCGACCCCGATCGGCTTGCCATCGTCGGTGGGGACGGACAGCTGACCTACTCGCAGCTCGCCGAAGGCTCGCGGACGATGTTCGCCGCCGTCGACGCCCTCCACCATGCCCAGTCCGACTCGCCGATCCCGGCTCCCCAGACTCACGGCATCCCGATCACGGCCGTCAGCCTCACCTCGGCGTTCGAGACCTCCCGCATCATCGCGGGCCTCGCCGGCTTCCGCGCGGTCTCGGCCACGATCGATCCCCGCTGGCCGCTGAGCCACCAGGTCGGAGTCATCACGACCACGGGAGTCGGTGTCGTCATCAGCGACTCGACCCACCTCGCCGAGGCGCTCGCCGCCGCCGGCTGGACCGGAACCGTCATCACCGCCGCCGATTTCCAGGCCCGCGAAGCCGCCATCGATCCTGCCGACACCGCACCGCCGAGCGTCCGCGAGGCCGACGAGCCGTTCCTCATGCTCTTCTCCTCCGGCACGACGAGCAACCCGAAGGCCTTCATCAAGACCCGGCAGCAGTACCGCGACAACGTCTCCGTGTCCTCGGCCCACCTCGAACCCTTCCCCGGGGTGGCCACCCTGGCGCCTGGTCCCGTGTCCTACAGCCTCACCCTCTACGCCGTCATCGAATCCCTCGCCACCGGCGGCAGCGTCCACGTCGCCGACGACTTCGACCCGTTCACCATGGGCTCGCGCATCACCGACGAAGCCATCACCCGCGTCGTCGCCGTGCCCGCCGTCGTGAAGGCCCTCGCCGAGGCGGCCCGCCGAACACCGGAGAACTTCCTCGGTCTCGACCTCGTCGTCACCGGGGGAGCGAACCTGCCGGCATCCATCCGCTCGGCCCTCGCTGACGTCCTCCCCGACGCCCGGCTCATCAGCTACTACGGTGCCGCCGAGATCGGGTTCATCGGCGACAGTCGTGACGGTGACGGCACCTGGATCTCGATCTATGACACCATCGGCGTCGAGGTCCGCGACGAATCCGGCGATCGGCTTCCCGACGGAGAGATCGGCACGGTCTGGATCAAGGCCGCCGCCTGCTCGAACGGCTATGTCACGGGCACCACCGACGCTCAGCTGCGACGTCCCGACGGTTGGGCAACGGTCGGTGACCAGGGGCGGATCGACAACGGACTCCTCCAGCTCGCCGGACGGGCCGGTGACATCGCGATCACCGGTGGACACAAGGTGTCCCTGCCCGAGGTGGAACGAGCATTCGAGGAATTCGACCGCGGGGGTCGGGGGTCGGGGCAGGGCCGCCTCGGCGAAGTCTGCGCGATCGCGCTGCCCGACAACGGTCTCGGCAGCACCGTCGCCCTCGTCATCGAACCGGGTTTTGGGGAACCTGCCTCCGACGACGGACCCAGGGGCTCGGGCACGCCTGGTCTGAACTCGACTCCGCTCGACAAATCAGCTTTGCTCGCTCACGCCCGGGCGGAACTGGCCCCGCAGTTCGTGCCGCGACGGTTCTACTCACTCGACCGACTGCCGCGAACGGTCGGCGGGAAGATTCGCCGCCACGAAACCGTTGACCTGGTCATGAGCGGAAAGGCACAGCGACTGTGAACGCCTTCTCGAGCAATCGGCACCGGACGGATGGCATGCGCGACGTCGCCATCACCGGACTCGGCGCCATCACTCCGAGCGGCCAGGACCCCGAAACCCTCTGGCAGTCTGTGCGCGGCGGCATCAGCGCCATCGACGTCCTCGCAGGTGAACGGTTCGACGACCTTGGCGTGCGGATCGGCGGGCAGATCACGGACTTCGACGCCGAGGCGGTTCTGCCCCGGGCGCTCGCCCGCCGTCTCAGCCCCGTCCAGCACTGGGCCATCGCCGCCGCCGACCAGGCGCTCGACCACGCGGGATTCCCCGCCCCGGCCGAGGAGCTGCCGTGGGACCGCGACCGCGTGGCCGTCATCGCCGCCACCGGTTCCGGGCCCGTCGACGCCATGCAGGAGGCCACGCGACGCCTCGACGCGGACGGCCCCAGGTCCGTTCCGCTGACCCTGTCCATCCACGGTGCACCGGACTCCGCGGCAGCGCTCATCAGCCAGCGCTTCGACTTGCGCGGGCCCGGGCAGGGAGTCTCGGCGACCTGCGCCTCCGGGGCGATCGGCCTCGGCGAGGCGATGCGCCGCATCCGCCACGGCTACGCCGACGCCGTGCTCGTCGTCGGCATGGAGGACTGCCTTGGCCCGGTCAATCTCGCCTCGAACGCGAATATGCGCGCGCTCGCGGCCGGATACGAAGACGATCCGACCGCCGCCAGCCGCCCCTTCGACCGGGGCCGCAACGGCTTCGTCATGAGCCAGGGCGCGGCCGCGATCCTCCTCGAATCCGCTGATTCGGCGGCCTCACGTGGGGCGACGGCCTGGGCAGAACTCGCCGGATTCGGCGCCGCCAGCGATGCCCACCACCCGACGAATCCGCATCCGGGCGGACGGGGAGCCGCCTCGGCGGTGGTCCAGGCCCTGAGCGACGCAGGGCTGGAACCCGGCGATATCGACCACATCAACGCCCACGCGACGGGCACACCGGCCGGAGACCGAGCCGAACTCGCCGCCTTCGACGCAGCCCTGGGAGAGGCCGGAGGGACGATCCCGATCTCGGCCACGAAATCGACGACGGGACACCTCCTCGGCGCCTCGGGGGTCGTCGAGGCGATCATCGCGACCCTGACGCTGCGTGATCAGACGCTGCCCCCGACGCTCAACCTCGACGACAGCGAATTCCCCGAATGGCACATCGTTGCTGGTCACGCCCGTGACATGAACGGCGGGCAGAACCTCGCCGAAGTGGCCGTGGACACCGTGCTGTCGACGTCGTTCGGCTTCGGCGGGCACAATGGCGCGATCATCCTGCGTCGGGCTGAGGCCCTGTAGAACAGGCGAACCGACGTCCTGACGACACTGGAACAGAGGAGAGACGATGACCGACCGTGAGACACGCGTGAGCGAACTCGCCGCGCGGTACCTGCCCGATGATGTGCTCGAACGATTCCGCGAACGAGCCGACGTCTATGACCGCGAGAACCGATTCTTCGACGAGGACCTCGCCGAGCTGGAGGACCTCGGCTACCTCACCCTCTTCGTGCCCGAGTCCCACGGCGGGCCGGGGCTGAGCCTGTTCGAGGTCAGCCGACTGCAGCAGCGGCTGGCAGCGGCAGCGCCCGGCACGGCCCTGGCGATCAACATGCACCTCATGACCACCGGGGTGGTCAAGGCGCTGACTGACCGCGGCGACGACTCCCTGAACTGGGTGTTCGACGAGGTCATGGCCGGTGAGATCTTCGCCTTCGGCATCTCGGAGCCGTCGAACGACTGGGTCCTGCAGGGTTCGACCACCGAGGCGGTGCCGACGACCGACGGCGGATACGAACTGACCGGGGTGAAGATCTTCACCTCGCTCTCGCCCGTGTGGACGAGGCTCATCGTCCACGGCGCCGTGGCAGCCGACGACGACGGGATCGCCGGCCCCGATGCCGAGGAACCCGCCGAGGGGCGGCTCGTCTACGGGTTCATCGAACGGGATGCGCCCGGGATCACGGTCTCCGATGACTGGGATGTGCTGGGAATGCGTGCCTCGCAGTCGCGGGCGACGATCCTCGACCACGTGCCGATGAAGCCTGAGCGGGTCTCCCGTGTCATCCCCGCCGGCAAGCATCCCGACCTGCTCACCTTCGCGATCACGAGCAACTTCCAGCTGCTCATCGCCGCCGTCTACGCCGGAGTCGCGGCGCGGGCGCTCGAGTTGGGCGCGGCTGGACTGCACAAGCGGAAGTCCGCGAAGGCCGACGTCACCTTCGCCGAGGTGCCCGAGGCCCGGACCCGCCTAGCCGATGCGCACCTCGACTTCATGCCCGTGACGGCGATGATCGACGCCTACGCCCGGGACTTCGATAACCTCATCGACCACGGTGCCGGCTGGCCGCTGCGTCTGGTGGGGGCGAGGATCAAGTCCGCCGAGGCGGCCCGCCGCAGCGCCGAGGCCGCGCTCATGTCCACGAGCGGCAGCGGGTTCGGCAACAAGCACGAGCTCTCGCGCCTCTTCCGCGATGCCACGGCCGGACTCTTCCATCCCCCGAGCGCCGACGCAGCCCGCCCGATGTACGCGGCCGCTCTGCTGGATGAGTGACTGAGGCGCTCGGCCTTCACCTCGAAGCGCGCCCTCGGAATCGATCGGCCCGAACGTCAGCGAACCGAAGTGTGGAACCGGACGGCTATGCTGGCAGAGATGACCGCTCGACGACAGTCTCCCTTCGCCCTGCGGCCGGGAACGCTCCCGCCTGTGCTCGTCGAACGGCAGTCCTTCATCAATGATTTTGCGTATGCGCTCGACAACGGTCACGGCGCAATGGGGCGATCCACGCTCGTCACTGGTGAGTCGGGTATGGGGAAGAGCAGCATGCTCACGGTGTTCGAGGAAGTGGCAACGTCGCGCAGCTGGGCCACCGTGCACCTCCCGGGTGAAGACGGGCTTGCCGAGCGATTGGCCGAGGCGCAGATTCCTTCTCTGCTCGGCGACGGAGCGGTTGAAGGAGTCCTCATCACGGTGGACGATATCGATCGGGCACCGTTGCGGGATTTGGAACAGGTGGCGGGTACGGTGGCGGACGCGTTTGCCGAGAGCATTCCTCTCGCGCTCGCGTTCACCGGTCCCGCCGACGCAATGAATGCGCTGTTCGCGGCGGACGCGATTCCCTACCTGGCGCGGTCGGCGCGGGTCGACCTGGAACGGCTGAGCGACGACAGTGTGCGGGAAGTCGTGTCGGCGTCGATCGCTGACACCGAAAAGACGATCACCGAGGCTGCCATCCGCCGCGTCGTCGAAGCGGCGGACGGCAACCCCCTTCGTCTTCTGGCCATCGCCGACCTGGCGTGGAAGCACAGCGGAGACCGTGCGGAGATCTCTGAGGAAGACGTTCGCGCAGCCCTGCCCTCGCCGGTCAGAGCTCGGGCAGCAGTGAGATCGGATTCTCGATGCAGTCGGCGACGAAGGTGAGGAACTCACTGGGCTCCTGACCATCGCACGCCCGGTGGTCGAAGACGAACGACAGGTACATCACCTTGCGCACCGTCAGCTCGCCGTGTGAGACCCACGGGCGGTCCTTGATCCGGCCGAGACCGAGCATCGCCACCTCGGGGAGGTTGATGATCGGGGCCGAACCGTCGACGCCGAACACCCCGTAGTTGTTCAGGGTGAACGTGCCGCCGGTCAGCTCGGACGGATCGAACTTCCCCGAGGCGGCCTTCCCGACGGTCTCGGACACGGAGTCGCGCAGCTGCCGCAGGCTCATCTCGCCGGCCCCGTGGACGACGGGGACCATGAGTCCGCGCGGAGTCTGCGCGGCCAGGCCGAGGTTGATGTCGCCGTGGGTGACGATCTCACCGGCAGCCGTGTCGATCGACGAGTTGATGATCGGGTACTTCTTCAGACCGGCCACAACGAAGCGGGCGACGAGCGACAACAGCGAATACTTCTCACCCGTGCGGGCCTCGAGCGCCTGCTTCGTCGCCAGCAGCTCGGTGGCGTCGACGTCGAGCCAGATCGTGGCCTCGGGAATCTCCTGCCGCGACTTCGTCAGGCGTTCGGACACGACCTTCCGCAGTCCCGTGATCGGGGTGCGGGTATCGCGGTCGCTCCGGTCGGAGCTCGCTGCAGGCGAAGGCACCTTCGCCGGTGACGTCCCCGCGGGGACGTGGGCAGCGGCACTTGCCCCGGACTCGATCGCGGCCATGACATCAGCCCTGGTCACGACCCCGCCGTGGCCCGTGCCGGGCAGGCTCTTGGCACTGATGCCGTGATCCTTCGCGAGCTTGCGCACGAGGGGAGACGACACGGGAGAGACATGGTCGCTGATCACTGCCGATGACGCATCAGTTCCGGTCGACGACGGGTCGTTGGCGGGAACCGGCACTTCTGTCGGCGGCTGCGGAGGAGCATCTGGAATGACGGTCGGAACAGGGGGCGCTGCCGCGTGCTTGCCGCCGAATGAGCGCTTCTTCGTCGACCGGGTCTTCGGCTCCGACGTGCCGTAGCCGATGAGGTTCGCGCCGCTCGATTCGCTGTCCGCCGACTCAGCATCCGCGCCCGCCCCAGCACCCGCGCCTGCCTCGGCCCTCGCCTCGGCGACGGAGAGCAGGACCTGACCTGCGCTGACGGTGTCCCCGGTATTCGCATGGAGGCTGACGATCCGCCCGGCGTACGGGCAGGGGAGTTCCACGACGGACTTCGCGGACTCGACCTCGACGACCATCTGATCGACGTGGACCTCGTCCCCGATCTCGACCTTCCAGGAGATCAGCTCCGCCTCGGTCAGGCCCTCCCCGAGGTCGGGAAGGATGAACTCGCGCGTCCCCGTGTCGCGCATACCGGTATTCAGATCAGCACTCATCACAGCTCCCAATCCCAGGACTCGAGCGCATCGAGCACGCGTTCGACGGTGGGCAAGTAGAACTCCTCGAGCTTCGGCGACGGATAGGGCACATCGAACCCGGTGACCCGCAGGATCGGGGCCGACAGGTAAGGGAAGTTGCGTTCGGTGAGGCGGGCGGCCACCTCGGCGCCGTATCCGCCGAACTGCGCGGCCTCGTGGATGATCGCCGCGCGCGAGGTCTTGCGCACGGACTCAGACACCTTCTCATCATCGAACGGTGAGAGCGTGCGCAGGTCGATGACCTCGATGGACAGTCCGTGCTCGGCCCCGGCCTCGGCGGAATCGAGCGCCGTCCGCACCGTCGGACCATAGGCGAGCAGGGTGACGTCGGTGCCCTCGCGGATGACCTCGGCCCGATTCATCGGCGCCGTCGTCACGGGCAGGCTCAGCGTCTCCTTCATCCAGTACCGGGACTTCGGTTCCATGAACACGACCGGATCATCGGAGGCGATCGACTCGTGCAGCAGCGAATACGCATCGGCCGGATTCGATGGCGTGACGACGGTCAGCCCCGGCGTCGACGTCCAATAGGCCTCGGACGAATCCGAGTGATGCTCGACCCCGCCGATGTCGCCGGCATAGGGAATCCGAATCGTGATCGGCAGGCTGACCCGGCCCTTCGTCCGGTTCCGCATCTTCGCCGCATGGGACACGATCTGCTCGAACGCGGGGTAGGCGTAGGCGTCGAACTGCATCTCGACGACCGGGCGCATGCCGTTCATCGCCATGCCGATCGCCGTGCCGATGATGCCAGACTCCGCAAGCGGGGAATCCCAGACCCGGTTCGACCCGAATTCGGCCCGCAGTCCTTCCGTGACCCGGAAGACCCCGCCGAGGCGGCCGACATCCTCACCGAAGACGAGGACGGTGTCGTCGTCGGCCAGGGAATCCCGCAGCGCCTGGTTGAGCGCCTTCGTCATCGTCACCGACGACGGGGCGGGGGCGGATGTCGCCTCGGGTGCCGTGACGCTCATGCGTGGCCTGCCGCTGCGAGTTCGGCTTCGAGGACCTGCTGCTGTTCGGCAAGGGCCGTGCGTGGGGCCGCATAGACGTGGGCGAAGAGCTCGCGCGGGTCGACCTCGGCCTCTTGGCTCATCGCATCGCGGACGGACGCGGCGAGGGTCTCGGCCGCCTCAGTGACCTCTGCGACTGTTGAATTGTCGAGGGCACCGGTCTGCCGCAGATACTTCTCGAGACGGTCGATGGGATCGAACTGCTTCCAGTGCTCGACCTCCTCGGTGTCGCGGTACTTCGTCGGATCGTCGGAGTTCGTGTGCGACTCCATCCGGTAGGTGAGGCACTCGATAAGGGTCGGACCGTCCCCGTTCCGACCACGT
The DNA here is from genome assembly GCF_052105255.1 of Brevibacterium sp. Classification (NCBI taxonomy): domain Bacteria; kingdom Bacillati; phylum Actinomycetota; class Actinomycetes; order Micrococcales; family Brevibacteriaceae; genus Brevibacterium; species Brevibacterium sp. The sequence continues at coordinate 147,417 of NZ_JBQDYQ010000001.1, read as the reverse complement.
TCGAGAGCGGCGGACACAGCGGCGAACACGGCGGCGACGTCATTGCCGTCGACGCGCAGGCCCGGCATTCCGTAGCCGGCGGCGCGATCGGCGAGCATCGTCGCGTTTGTCTGCTCCCGCAGGGGAGTGGAGATCGCGTACTGGTTGTTCTGCAGAACGAAGACCGTCGGGGTCTGCCACACGGAGGCGAAGTTGAATGCCTCGTGGGTGTCGCCTTCGCTGCTGGCGCCGTCGCCGAGGAAGGTCAGGGTCGCTGTATCCTCGCCCTTGAGCTTCGCGGCCATCGCGAATCCCGTGGCATGAAGGGTCTGCGTTGCCAGCGGTGTCGCCGCAGGTGAGGCGTGATATTCGTGCGGGTCGAAACCGCAGTGCCAGTCCCCGCGGAAGGCGGCGAGGATCTCGGCCACGGGCACACCGCGGGTCAGCAGCGCTGCCGAATCGCGGTAGGTGGGGAAGAGCCAATCGTTCGGGGCCAGCGCGGTGGTGGCCCCGACCTCGGCGGCTTCCTGACCTGCCGCGGAGGGGTAGGTCGCGAGCCGACCCTGTCGGGTCAGGTGCGTGACCTGTGCTTCGAACCGGCGGACGAGGACCATCTGCCGGTAGAGGCCGGTGAGGGTGGCATCGCTGGGGATCCGCAGCCCTTCGGTCGGAGTGTCGGTGAGCCGGCCATCTGCGCCGATGAAGCTGATCGGCTGCAGCTGGGGCAGTGAGCGGCCTGTGGTGGGAACGTCAATGGTCATGGCCCCATGTTGGCGTGAGCCGAGTCACGATTCCATGGCTGAGGTGCAGGTGAGGACGGGCGGCCAAACGTGTCGCGAACTCGGGACGAAGGGGCCGGTTCCGGCGGGCCGAGTGGACGTTTGGCTGGACAGTGCAGCAAGGTCGGTTCAGGCCCGGAGTGTGATCTCGGCAATGCCGCGGGGCCATGCCGGGGCAGTTGTATGGCGGACGAGGTCGGACTTGTTAACGTTATTGCTTCAGTTCATCCTCGGCAGGAGCAGTGCGTGTCTACTTTCTTCGACGGTCCCGAATTCTACGGAATGGCAGCGGGCGGCAGAACCAGCCATAACCCCGGCATGGGCGACCGGACGATGCGGGAGCTGGCGCCGTTCCTCAAGGCCGAAGGCGTTGACATCGATGATCCGAATGCGGACTTCACCGAGGCCGAATTCCACGCCGCCATGGAGAAGGCGCAGGTGGAATACAACCGCCGCCTGTTCACCCCGGTCGGTGCCCACCGCGGACTGGCGCTGGGGAAGCTGCGGTCCTTCGCCCTTGCCTTCGTCGAGGGCGATACCGAACGCGCCGAGGCTGTTGTGGCCTCCCTGCCCTCCGACCCCGAAGACTTCAGCCCGAGCGTCGCGCAGGTGACCGGGACGGCGATGGGCCTCGTCGACGAATGGTTCACCGACGACGTGCACGGGCCGAAGCTCGGCGGAGTGATGGCACCGAAGTGGCCGACGAAGAAATCCCGCAACGTCGCCCGCGACATCCTGGCCCTGGCACAGAAGGGACGCGTCGTCGACAGTCTCGACCGCCTCATCACCAACAACAGCGGACGTCCCGTCCTCGAAGGGGCCATGCTCGCCGTGGCCGCTGCGGTCGTACGACTGGCCAAGCGAAACAAGGTCTCGGAGCAGGAAGTCGTCGACGAGCTCATGCCGCTCGACGGCTATCCGGAACCGGTCGCCGGCACCTACGGTTCCACCGACCGAGTGTTCCAGGACGACAAAAACGTCCAGGACGGCCCTGCCGCAGAACAGGTCCTGCCTGAGTGGCTCGGAGGATCGAGCGCCGAGGCGAGCGGACAGGCGAACCCCCACGCCGACCGGCAGGGCGTCGACGAACGAATGGACGAGGTCGAGAAGACCGTCTACGAAATGCCGCTCTACCAGCGCTTCCGCGACTGGCTGGCCGAGACCTACGACGACGTCGACGAGGACTCGGAGGTCTTCGACATCGCCCACCTCCTGTTCTGCATCGCCGTGTCCTCCCGCGCAGATATCGACGAACCGGAGGGAATCGACGACCTCCTCGACGTCCTGGAAGGCTTCGCAGTCGACGGACAGGAGGAGGCCGAGAAGACCGATGGCGAATCGCCGTCGACGGTGATCTTCCTCGACAGCCTCGAAGCTCTCGACAACTATCTCCGCTTCCGCATGGACACCGACGAGAACCCCGAACGCTGGAACGCCGCCCGCGCCCGAGCCGAGGCCGCGAGCATGCGCACCGACCCGCTGCCCTCGGCCCTGATGGCCGCGGTCGAAGCCAATGCCCTGAGTGAGGAGCAGCTCGCGCAGCCCATGCCGCACAATCGCCTCGTCGCCGGTGTAGCCGGCATTCTCGAATGGATCGGCGACTCCCGCCCGTTGACCGGTACGGGACGGGTGAAGCGGGCCGATATCGCCGAGGCGGCCGAAAAGTTCGGCATCAAAGCCATCGGAGTTGCGTCGAACGCCCGGTACGAAGACGGCGTGAACTATGCGCGCAGCGCCGATGAGGTGCCCGTCCTCGAAGCAATGTGGGCCGTGATGCAGAGTGCTGAGATCACCGAGATCACCGGCACCAAGGTCCGCCCGGGAAGCGCCGCCGACGAGTGGAAGAAGGGTGAGGTGAGCGCGGATACCGCTCTGCCGGTCATCGGCGCCTTCATCTACGAGCGGCTGCTCGACGTGATCAACCTCGTTCCCGGAGAGGACTACGGCGCCCCGGCGATCACGATCGCCCAACGCCTCATCGAGATCATCACTCCGGACTCCGCACCCGAACGTCCCGAACTCGACATCGACGAGGAGCGTACCGATCGGCTCTCCACACTGCTGGCCGACGAGCTGCAGGAGCTCACCGAGCTCGGGCTCCTCACAGCCGACGGAGACACGCTGTCTGTCGAGCCGGTGTACAAGCGCATCGTCGCCGGTGCCGCGCTCATGCTGCTGTCGGGACCCCGCGAATAAGACGGGGCAAGCGCAATGGCTGAAAAAGTCCGGCTCAGCCTGTTGTGCACTCCCGATCCCCGGGTTAGGCTAGCCTATGAGAATTACGCAACGCTGGTCTTTCCTAAGGCGGTTGACACGCTGGCTTGAAGTGTTGGGCGGCGTCGGCGGTTCTCTCTGTTTCACGTCATGAAGCCCTCGGCGCAAATTCCGGCGCCGGGGGCTTCGTTCAGTCAGAGGTGCTGTGACCGTTCTCAGCCCGCGCCGGGGCGACGGCCCTCGGCCTCATCGAGGATGAGGAGTGAGCGGGAGGACACAACGCCCGGGACTTCGTGGATGCGGCGCAGGATCACCTGCGACAGTGCAGTGTTGTCCGGCGCGTTGACCGTCACCAAGGCGTCGATATCCCCGCTGACGGCTTGGACCTTCTCGACGAAGGGAAGGGCTGCCAGGTCGTCACGGACCTGCGGCCAGGGGTGGTCGTCGATCTTGACGACGACAACCGCGGTGACTGTCATGCCGAGGGCCTCGCGGTCCACCTCGGCGGTGAACTTCCTGATCGCACCCGATTCGATGAGGGTGGTGAAGCGCTTATGCGCGGCGGAGCGGGAGATGTGGACGTGTTCGGCCAGCTGGCGCACGCTCAGGCGCGAGTCCTCGACGAGGGCGGCGATGATGCTGCGGTCGATGTCGTCGAGGTCGAATGCCACGAGGCGCTCCTTCACCGTTGATGTCTGCGTCTTGCCTGCGACCTCTGCGTCCCGCCTGCCCGGATGCATTCGCCCGGAGAGTCGGCGATGGGCACCAGGAGGAATGGTCGGTCTGCTTCCCATTCTAGGGCCCCGCCTCGGCGAGTGGCGGCGCCGCGTCGAGGTCCCGACGTCGACGACAGGGGACCGCCTCGGCGAGGGGAGCCCGCGAGTCTGGGGAGTCCGACGCACTGGACAAATTCTGTCGATCGTTCGTACAGTATCGGAGATATCTGTGGTGCCTACCACGTACCATGGGTGATGGACATGATCGGTTCTAACCCGGACCCGGTCAACGGACGGAAATTAGCCACCTGTAGATTATGAGACGAAAGTCTCACGCAGCTGGAACTGCTTCACGAACCTAAGGAGTCATCCTTGAAGATCGCGGTGTTGGTCAAAGAGGTCCCGGATACGTACGGCGACCGCAAGTTGAACTTGGAAACCGGGCTCGCCGATCGTGGCGCCTCGGAAGCCGTCCTCGATGAGATCGGTGAGCGTGCCCTCGAGGTCGCCTTGACGCAGAAGGACTCCGACGGCGACACCGAGGTGACTGTCATCTCGATGGCGCCCGATACCGCGACCGCGACGATCCGCAAGGGTCTGGCCATGGGCGCCGACAACGCTGTGCACGTGGCCGACGAAGGACTGGCCGGCGCTGATCTCGGGCTGACCGCCGAGGTGCTCGCCGCTGCTCTGCGCCGCGGTGAGTTTGACCTCGTCGTGACCGGCAACGTCTCCACCGACGGCAACGGCGGCATGATGCCGGCGATGCTCGCCGAGCACCTCGACTACCCGCACGTGACCGGCCTGACGACCGTCGAACTGGGCGATGGCAAGGTCTCCGGCAGCCGTGCCATCGAAGGCGGTAAGCAGCAGGTCTCGGCCGAACTGCCCGCCGTCATCTCCATCACCGAGGCGCTTCCCGAGGCCCGATTCCCGAACTTCAAGGGCATCATGGCGGCGAAGAAGAAGCCTTTCGAGGTCATCAGCCTGGCCGATCTCGACATCGATGCCGAGGACCAGTCCGTGGCCCGCTCGATCATGGTCGCCGTCGCCGAGAAGCCGCCGCGCGAGGCTGGCGAGAAGGTCGTCGACGAAGGCAATGGCGGAGTCGAACTCGCCGAATACCTCACCAAGAACCGTCTGGCCTAAGGAGAATCGTCATGTCAGAATTCCCGCAGGATTCCATTCTCGTCGTCCTCACCGCCGATGCCGAAGGTCAGCTGGAGAAGCCGGCCGCCGAACTGCTCGGCGGTGCCGCTGAGATCGGCTCGCCCGTCGCCCTCGTGCTCGCCGCCGGCAGTGCCGACGCCGCTGCCGAGAAGGCCGCCGAACTCGGTGCCGTGGCAACACTGACCGCCGCGACCACCGAGGGCAACCTCGGCACCGCAGCCGTCGACGCCGTGGCCGCAGCCGCGGAGCTCACCGCTCCCGACGCTGTGCTCGTGCCCAATACCCTCGACGGTCGTGACATCGCCGGTCGCTACGCTGTGCGCAGCGGATCTGCCGTGTGCGTCGACGCCGTCGGACTCGAACGCGACTCCGAGGGCATCGTGGTGGACCACTCCGTGTACGGCGGCGGCTACACCGCATCCTCGGCTCCGACCTTCGGTGCTCCGATCGTCACCGTGCGTCTGGGAGCAATCGAAGCTCGCGCAGAAGCACAATCCGCGAACACGCAGCCCCTCGAGGTCGCCGATTCCGGTAAGCGCTCGGCCGCGATCGACTCGTTCGAAGCCGTTGTCGAGACCTCCTCGCGTCCCGAGCTGCGCGGTGCGCAGAAGGTCGTCTCCGGTGGTCGCGGCGTCGGTTCGGAGGAGTCCTTCGAGCTCGTCGGCGAATTCGCCGACACCCTCGGCGCAGCCCTCGGCGCCTCCCGTGCGGCCGTCGACGCCGGTTACATCGCCCAGTCGCACCAGGTCGGCCAGACCGGTGTGTCGGTGTCCCCGCAGCTCTATGTGGCGCTCGGCATCTCCGGCGCGATCCAGCACAAGGCAGGAATGCAGACCTCGAAGACCATCGTCGCGGTCAACAAGGACGCCGAAGCCCCGATCTTCGACATCGCCGACTTCGGCATCGTCGGCGACCTGTTCAAGGTCGTTCCCCAGGTCATCGAATCATTGAACGAGAACAAGTCCTGATATGGCAACCTATTCCAGTTCGCTGCGCTCGGGTCTGCCCCGGGTCGAAGGCGGAGACCCCTGGCCCCCGGAGGGCACCATCGGCGAACCCTTGGAAGAGGGTGCGTCGTGGTTGCCGGAGACTGCCGAGACGGAGGAACTGGATGAAGGTTCCCCCGCCGAGGCGGTCGAGTCCGATGTGACCGACGCCGAGGAATCGACGGGGACCGAGGCTTCCGCCGAAGCCGAAGAGCCCGTTGAGGATTCGGTCGAGGAGCCTGCTGAGGCAGTTACTTCTGCCGAGGTGCCTCTGCGTCGTGGTCTTCCGCGCGTCGAGGGTGGAGAGCCTTGGCCGCCGGAAGGTCTTGCTCCTGCCGGAGTGAAAGCCACCGGTGCCTCAGCTGCTCCCGTTGCGTCTGCTGAACGGTCGGCTCCGGACGAACCAGCAGTTGAAGAGGATGTCGCTGTCGAGGATTCGACCGAGGATGCGGTGTCCGCTGAATCGGACGAACAGTCCTCGGCTGCTCCGGCTGCGGCCGCTGTGACGGCTGGTGCCGGAGTGGCTGCCGGCGCCTCCGTCGCCGCTTCCGGTTCGGACGATGAGTCGGTTGCGGCAGAACCTGCCGCCGCTGATGCTGCCTCTGCCGAATCTGCACCCGCCGTCGAGGTCCCCCTGCGCCGTGGACTGCCGCGTGTCGCCGGTGGAGATCCTTGGCCGCCGGAAGGCTTCGCGCCCGCCGAGAGCACCGCAGAAGAATCCGCTGCTCAAACCGACTCTGCCGAAGCCGCTCGGGCTGCCACTTCGGCCGATTCCACCTCCGAGTCCTCGTCCGCTGCTCCTGCGGCTGCCGCCGCAGCTGGCGCGGGCGCTGCCGGTGCCGGTGTGGCCGCAGCTGCCGGCGGCTCGGGCTCTGGAGAACTTTCCGATGTTCCGCTGCGCCGCGGACTTCCCCGCACCGCCGGGGGAGACCCCTGGCCACCGGAAGGCTTTGCACCCGCACGCGCTGCCAAGCCCGCCGCAGGCTCGGCCGCCGCTTCGGCTCCGGCTGAAGAAAAGGCCGCTGACGCTAAGTCGACCGATGCTGCGTCTGCCACGGCGGGCAAGCCGGCCGAGGCGAAGCCGGCTGCAGCTGACGAATCCGCTGAGAAGAAACCCCAAGGCCGACGCACCGGAATCGGCGGCGTCGGTGCGGCAGCCGCAGGTGCGGGAGCCGCCGCCGGTGCAGGTGCCGCCGCAGCGGGAGCCGCCTCGGCGTCGGAGAAGAAATCCGACGAAGCCGAGAAGAAGCCCGCTCAGCGCAAGCCGATGGGCAACCCCGCGGCGAAGACCGCGGACAAGCCTGCCCAGCGCAAACCGATGGCCAAGCCCGCCGCGAAGGCGGACGACAAGGCTGCCGCACGCACCGCGGACAAGCCGGCTGCGAAGACGGCACCGGCCGCGAAGGCCACATCGTCCGGTTCGGGCAGTACTGCCTCGGCGAAGCCCGCAGCGAAGAAGGAACCGGTCATGATCGGTTCGAAGTCGCTGGGACAGTGGTCGAAGATCGTCGGACTGGGACTCGGCGGACTCATCGTCGTGGCCGGGATCCTCATCCTCGCCGCCCGTGGTGTCACGACTCTGCCGGGCGTGCCGGAGTTCCTCGAGCGCTACCCGGGCGAATACCACATCCCGGAATTCGTCGATCCCGGTTTCCCGGGCTGGGTGCGGTGGACGCACTTCCTCAACATCTTCTTCATGGTGCTCATCATCCGTTCGGGTCTGCAGGTGCGTCACCAGCAGAAGCCGCCGGCGTTCTACACCCCGAAGAAGGGTGGGAAGAAGATCAGCATCAACCTCTGGCTGCACACGAGCCTCGATCTGCTGTGGCTGGCCAATGGTGTGGTCTTCGTCGTGCTGCTCTTCGTGTCCGGGCACTGGGCGCGCATCGTGCCGACCAGTTGGGAAGTGTTCCCGAACGCGGTCTCGGCGATGCTGCAGTACGCGACGATGGAATGGCCGATGGAAGAGGCGTGGGTCAACTACAACGCTCTCCAGCAGCTGATGTACTTCATCGTTGTGTTCATCGCGGCTCCGTTGGCGGCGATCACGGGTGTGCGGATGAGCGAGTGGTGGCCGAAGAACGCTGCGACGCTGAACAAGTTCTACCCGGCGCCGTTGGCTCGGGCGATCCATTTCCCGACGATGCTGTTCTTCGTGTTCTTCATCCTCGTCCACGTGTTTCTCGTGTTCACGACCGGACTGCGGCAGAATCTCGGGTACATGTTCGCGGGCACTAACGTGCTCGGTTGGGCCGGCCTCATCTGGTTCCTCGTCGCGATGGTCGTGGTCGTGGCTGGGTGGTTCGCGGCCAGGCCGTTGCTGCTGGCGCCGATCGCGAATCTCTTCGGACGCGTTTCGAGCAGGTAGGACAGACACTCATCACTCGGCCGGTCAGGCCGAGATGGACGGCGATCAGGCCCTGTCGGATATTGAATCCGACAGGGCCTGATCGCTGTCCTTTCGCATTCCTGACAGAAATCTCTTGACCGGGGATTGTGATGACCTTAGTGTTGGATGCAACCGAGTTGCAATAAATGCAACTCGCGGAATCTCAGCCGCCCACCACATCGGAGAAGACAATGAAGTCGGACCTGGCTCCAGAGGACAATGACGCAGCGAAGACGAGGCCGTCATCGTCCGAGCACCCCACACTCGAACAGAAGCGGACGCTGCGACGTGTCGTCTCGGCCAGCTTCGTCGGCAACTTCGTCGAATGGTTCGACTACGGGGTATACGGCTATTTCGCCACCACGATCTCGCTCGTCTTCTTTCCCAGGTCCGAAGGCAATCTCGCTCTCCTGTCGACCTTCGCGGTCTTTGCCGTTTCCTTCGTCGTTCGTCCCATCGGCGGCTTCATCTGGGGGCACATCGGGGACAAGATCGGACGTCGCTCCGCACTGTCCGTGTCGATCCTCATCATGTCGGTCTCGACCTTTGCGATCGGTCTGCTGCCGAGCTTCGCGGTCGCCGGCTTCCTCGCTCCGGTGCTGCTGCTCGTCGTCCGCCTCGTCCAAGGATTCTCTGCGGCAGGCGAATATGCGGGCGCCTCGGCGTTCCTCGTCGAATACGCACCACCGCGGCGACGCGGACTGTACGCGGCAGTGGTTCCCGCCAGCACGGCGACCGGCCTGCTGCTGGGCTCCGTGCTGGCCGCGGTGCTGTCCTCTGCCCTCACCGACGTTCAGCTGGAGACCTGGGGTTGGAGGCTCCCGTTCTTCCTCGCCGCGCCCATGGGGCTCATCGGACGCTACATCCGCACCCGGCTCGAGGACACCCCGGCCTTCCGTGAGCTCGCGCAGCAGGATGAGGTCATCAAGGCCCCGGTGTTCGCGATGTTCCGTGATCACTGGCGGCCGCTGCTCATCGCGATGTGCGCGGTCCTGCTCAATGCCGTCGGCTTCTACGTCGTCCTCACCTACATGCCCACATATCTCACCACGGAACTCGGCTACGGGGCGACGGAATCATTCATCGCCACGACCATTGCTCTTGTGACCTACATCGGCTTCATCCTGCTCACCGGTCTGGCCTCCGACCGGTTCGGGCGCAAACGAATGCTCACCATCGCCTCCATCTGCTTCATCGTCCTCACGGTGCCTGCCTTCATGCTGCTCGATACCGGAAGCTTCGCCGTCGTCGTCCTCATCGAGATCGCCCTCGGGGCCATGCTCACGCTCAACGACGGCACCCTGCCGAGCTTCCTCGCGGAGATGTTCCCGACCCGGATCCGCTACACCGGATTCGCCGTGAGCTTCAACGTCTCGAACGCGCTGTTCGGCGGTACGGCGCCGTTCATGGCCACTCTGCTCATCGGGGTGACTAACTCGAACCTGGCTCCCGGCTGGTACCTCATGGCCGCCGCGGCCGTCTGCTTGGGCGCCGTCATATGCGCCAAGGAGACCTTCCACAAACCCCTGCGCGAAGTCTGACGAGCGCAGCCGCCACTCTCACAGCTCGCCGGACGCGCAGCTGTCAATCACATGCGGCAGTGCCCGACGCGCAGCCGTGCCGAACGAATAGGAGAAAACGATGACCACCTTCGCCGACAACGCCTCCGTCGCCGACCTGGAGCGAATCAAGGTCCTGCACAACGGGTCGAAGACACCACTGACGTTCTCCGACGCGGAGATGGAGCGCAGGCTGACCGGACTGCGCTCGATCATGGCCGAGAAGGAGCTCGACGCCGTGATCCTCACCTCGTACCACAACATCAAGTACTATTCGGACTTCCTCTTCACCTACTTCGGCAGGTCCTATGCCATGGTCGTCACGCCCGACGACACGGTCACCATCACTGCGAACATCGACGCCGGCATGCCCTGGCGGACCAGCTACGGCGAAAACATCGTCTACACCGATTGGCGTCGGGACAACTACTACTTCGCGATCCAAGAGGGATTGCGTCAACGTGGGATCGACAATCCCCGCCGCCTCGGCGTCGAGGACGACAATCTGCCGCTGGAGAACCGCAACCGGATCCAGGGTGCATTCCCGCACGCAACGCTCGTCGACGTCTCCCACGAGGCCATGCGCCAGCGGATGATCAAGTCTGCCGAGGAGATCGAGGTGATCAAGCACAGCGCTAGAATCGGCGACCTCGGCGGCGAGGCGATCAGAGAGGCGATCACCGAAGGGATCAGCGAATACGAGGTCGCTCTCATCGGCACCGAGGCGATGGTCCACGAGATCGCGAAGACCTTCCCCGACCAGGAGGTTCGAGACACGTGGGTGTGGTTCCAATCGGGGATCAACACCGACGGCGCCCACAACTGGGCGACCACACGCAAGGTCCGCAAGGGTGACATCCTCAGCCTCAACTGCTTCCCGATGCCGACCGGCTACTACACGGCACTGGAGCGCACACTCTTCTACGGCCAGCCCGATGAGCGTTCGCTCGAGCTGTGGAATGTCAACGTCGAGGTGCACAAGCGCGGCATCGAACTCATCAAGCCGGGCGCCGTGTGCAAGGACATCGCGGCCGAGCTCAACGAGATCTATCTCGAGCACGGGCTCTTCGCCAACCGCACCTTCGGCTACGGGCATTCCTTCGGTGTGCTCAGCCACTACTACGGGCGCGAGGCCGGGCTCGAACTGCGCGAGGACATCGACACCGTCATCGAGCCGGGCATGGTCATCTCCATGGAACCGATGATCACCATTCCCGAGGGGCAGCCGGGCGCCGGCGGATACCGCGAACACGACATCGTCGTCGTCGGGGAGGACGAATCCGAGGACATCACGAAGTTCCCCTTCGGTCCCGAACACAACATCATTCCGGCCTGAGGCCGCGCCGCCGAATATACTCACACCATGTCCCGACAATCGCCTGACAACCCTCGCCGCGGTGCCTCGGTCATCGAAAACACCGTCGCCATCCTGCGCTGTTTCGCGCCGGACCGACAGGAGCTCGGTGTCACCGAGATCGCACCGCGCGTGGGGTTGCACAAAAGCTCTGTGTCGCGCATTCTCGCCTCACTCGAGCAGGAGGGGATCGTCGAACAGGCTCCGTCCAAACGGTATCGACTGGGGCTGGGGATCATTGCGATTGCGGGCCCTCTGTTGGCCGATCTTGATGTTCGCAGGGCGGCGTATCCCATCCTGCAGGCGCTCACGCGGGCCACGTCTGAGACGAGTGCGCTGATGGTATGGGATGGCGCCGAGGCGGTCACCGTCGAACAGGTGCCAAGTCCAGAGCCGGTCAAGCACACGTCCAGCCTGGGGTCGCGATACCGGACGGAGGGAAGTGCCTCGGTGAAGGTGTTCCGCGACGCCGGCGACGGCCCGGAACCCACCACCGGCACCGCTTATGCTCTCAACGATGCTGAGACCTCGCCGAACGAGGTCGGCATCGCCGCGCCCGTGTACGACCATCGCGGCGAGGTGGTCGCGGCCGTCCTCATCGCCGCACCGAAGTTCCGTACCGATGCCTCCCGCATCGCCCAGCTCGGCAATCAGTGTGTGCAGGCTGCGGAGCGGGTGTCGTTGCGGCTTGGTGGCTCAGAGCGGTAGCGACTCTGCAACAGTGTGCGATGACGGGACCGTGAAGCGCGGGTCCGGTCCTGGCCGGCGTCAGCGCAAGGTGGAGCGGACGGTCTTGTCGAACTCGCGGACGTGCTCGGCGGCGCGGGCGGCCACGGTCTGTTCGTCCCCGTCGAGGATCGCCTCGAGCAGATCGATGTGCTCGCGGATGTGAGTGACGAGATCCGGAATCCCCGGGATGACGAGGCACCAGATGCGGGTAGCAAGGTCGTCGAGGCGGATGAGCGTCTCCGATAGGTGCGGATTGTCCACCGAGCTGTAGATGAGGCGGTGGACGTCGAGATCGCGTTCCATGAGGGTCCGCTGCTCGTCGGTCGCCTCGAGTGCCTTGAGATCGGCGATCGCTGCCGTGAAATCCGCGCGACGCTCCGGCGTGAGGTTGCGAGCCGCACGCCTGGCGGCGATGGGCTCGAGTGCTTCGCGCATCTCGGAGATCGTCGACAGATCGGTGAGGTCGACGTTGGTGGCGAAGGTGCCGCGCCGCGGATAGGACACCACGAGATGATCGCGTTCGAGTCGCTTGAGGGCCTCGCGGATCGGCGTGCGGCCGACCTCGAGCTCGGCACTAAGGACCGCCTCGTTGATCGGATCGCCCGGATCGATGTCGAGCATGATGAGCCGGTGCCGCAGGATCTCGTAGGCGTGATTCGCCAAGGACGTCGTCGGTGACGTCGCGTCGGCGGATGTGCCCATGGGAAGACCCCTCATAATCTCTGCGGCAGATGTATTGCATCGGTTGGAATTCTCTGCCTACACTACAGGAACGCAGCTGATATATTAGTTGACGATCAGACGAGAAGGGCTGATCGCGACAGGTCGAAGGAGATCCATGACAGAGCAACTCGCCAATCCCGCCGCAGCCGGCACGGCCAGTGCCCCGGCAGGCGCTTCCGCTGGGACCTTCCCCAGCCGCGAACCCGTCGAACTGAGCACCTCGATCGCTGAACTTGATCCGCAGATCGCCGGATTCATCGACGCCGAACTGGCCCGGCAGCGCGAGGGCCTGGAGATGATCGCCTCGGAGAACCACACCGCCTCGGCCGTCATGGAAGCTCAAGGGTCGGTGCTCACGAACAAGTACGCCGAGGGCTACCCGGGCCGCCGCTACTACGGCGGCTGCGAACACGTCGATGAGATCGAACGCATCGCCATCGACCGCGTCAAGGCCCTCTTCGGCGCCGCATACGCCAACGTCCAGCCGCACTCCGGTGCCCAGGCCAACGCCTCGGTCATGCACGCCCTCATCCGTCCCGGCGACACCGTCCTCGGCCTTAACCTCGCTCACGGCGGCCACCTCACTCACGGGATGAAGATCAACTTCTCCGGCCGCCTCTACTCGATCGTCCCCTACGGCCTCGACGCCGAGACCGGACGTGTCGACATGGCCGAGGTCGAACGCCTCGCCCGCGAGCACCAGCCGAAGCTCATCGTCGCCGGCTGGTCGGCCTACACCCGGCAGCTCGACTTCGCCGAGTTCCGCCGCATCGCCGACTCCGTCGGTGCCTACCTCATGGTCGACATGGCCCACTTCGCCGGACTCGTCGCCGCGGGCCTCCACCCCTCACCGGTCCCGCACGCCCACGTCGTGTCCTCGACGACGCACAAGACCCTCGGCGGCCCCCGAGGCGGCATCATCCTCACCAATGACGCGGACATCGCAAAGAAGATCAACTCCGCCGTCTTCCCCGGTCAGCAGGGCGGGCCCCTCGAACACGTGATCGCCGGCAAGGCCGTGGCCTTCGGCCTGGCCGCCACCGACACGTTCGTCGACAAGCAGAAGCGGACCCTGGCCGGGGCTTCTGAACTCGCCCGCCGCCTGACCGAAAGCGATGTCGCCGAGCGCGGGATCTCCGTCCTCACTGGCGGCACCGACGTCCACCTCGTCCTCGTCGATCTGCGCAACTCGACCCTCGACGGAGCCCAGGCCGAAGATCTGCTCGCCCAGATCGGCATCACCGTCAACCGCAACGCCGTCCCCGATGACCCCCGACCGCCGATGGTCACCTCCGGACTGCGGATCGGCACCCCGGCACTGGCCAGCCGCGGCTTCGGTTCCGCAGCCTTCGTCGAGGTCGCCGACATCATCGCGCAAGTGCTCAAGGCCGGCACCGACGAGAACGGCGCGAGCCCGGAGATCATCGCCGAACTGAGCGAACGCGTCACCCGACTCGCGAACGACCACCCCCTGTACCCCACCCTCACCGAGATCGGAGCACGCTGATGGCTGACCAGCTTCCCGAACACCCCGACTTCCTGTGGCGCAATCCGGAGCCGAAGAAGTCCTACGAAGCCGTCATCGTCGGCGGCGGCGGACACGGCCTCGCCACCGCCTACTACCTGGCGAAGAACCACGGAATGACGAACATCGCCATTCTCGAGCGCGGTTGGCTCGCCGGGGGCAACATGGCCCGCAATACGACGATCATCCGCTCGAACTATCTGTGGGACGAATCCGCCGCGATCTACGAGAAGTCCCTCAAGCTCTGGGAGCAGCTGCCCGAAGAGCTCGACTACGACTTCCTCTTCTCCCAGCGCGGTGTGCTCAACCTCGCCCACACCCTCCAGGATGTCCGCGAATCCCAGCGCCGGGTGAATGCGAACACGCTCAACGGCGTCGACGCCGAATGGCTCGATGCAAGCCAAGTCAAGGAAGTCTGCCCGATCATCAACATCGGCGACGACCTCCGCTACCCCGTGATGGGCGGCACCTATCAGCCGCGCGCCGGCATCGCCAAGCACGATCACGTCGCCTGGGCCTTCGCCCGCAAGGCCGACGAAATGGGTGTCGACATCATCCAGAACTGCGAGGTCACCGGCATCGAACGCATCGGCGATCAGGTCGTGGGCGTGCAGACGAACCGCGGACCGATCGCCACCGAGAAGGTCGCGTTGGCCGTGGCCGGGGACTCCTCGGTGCTCGCCGACATGGCCGGGATCCGCCTGCCGATCCAGACTCACCCGCTGCAGGCACTGGTCTCCGAACTCTTCGAACCCGTGCACCCGACCGTGGTCATGTCCAACCACGTCCACGTCTACGTCTCCCAGGCGCACAAGGGCGAACTCGTCATGGGCGCCGGCGTCGACTCCTACAACGGATACGGCCAACGAGGCGGCTTCCACGTCATCGAGGAACAGCTGGCCGCCGCGGTCGAGCTCTTCCCGATCTTCGCCCGCGCCCATGTGCTGCGCACCTGGGGCGGCAACGTCGACGTCACCCTCGACGCCTCACCGATCGTGTCGAAGACCGAGGTCGACGGACTCTACGCCAACTGCGGCTGGGGCACCGGCGGCTTCAAGGGAACACCGGCGGCGGGCTTCACCTACGCCCACACCATCGCGAACGACGAACCCCACCCGCTCAACGCCCCATTCGCCCTCGACCGCTTCGAAACCGGCCACCTCATCGACGAACACGGCGCCGCAGCCGTGGCCCACTGAGCGGAAGGAAAGAGACACCGACATGCTGCTCATCCACTGCCCGAACTGCGGGCCACGCGACGAAACCGAATTCCACTACGGCGGACAGGCCCACGTTGCCTACCCCGAAGACCCGTACGCCCTGACCGACAGGGAATGGGCCGAGTACCTCTTCTACCGTGAGAACAGCCGCGGCGCCTTCGCCGAGATGTGGAGCCACAGCGCCGGCTGCCGGAAGTGGTTCAATGCCGTCCGCGACACGGCCACCTACGACTTCACCGCGATCTACCCGATCGGCTCGCCCCGTCCCGACACACAAGGAGAGGTTCGATGACGAACACCACCCGTCTGCACTCCGCGTCTCGTCTGCCCTCTGCCACCGGCATCGACACCACCCGCCCGATCGACTTCACCGTCGACGGACAGGCCTACTCGGGCTTCGCCGGTGACACGATCGCCAGCGCGCTGATCGCCTCCGGCCGCATCGACTGCGGCAATTCGACCTACCTCGGACGCGCCCGCGGCATCCTCGGCGCCGGCGTCGAGGAGTCCAATGCGCTCGTGCGCGTGCACTCCCGGTTCCCCGGAGACGTCTCCGAGTCGATGCTGCCCGCCACCCGCGTCGCCATCGCCGAAGGGCTCGAGGCCGACTACCTCGCCGGACTCGGCATCCTCGACCCCGGCCAGGACGAACTGACCTACGAGCACAAGCATGTGCACACCGACGTCCTCATCGTCGGCGCCGGCCCCGCCGGACTCGCCGCCGCACGCGAGGCCGGCAAGTCCGGTGCCCGTACCCTGCTCCTCGACGACCAGTCGCTGCCCGGCGGCTCGCTGCTCGCGGCGGGACCGGCCACGGCCGAGACCATCGACGACGTCGACGCCCTGGAGTGGGTCGAGTCCACCGTCGCCGGATTCGCCGAGCACGAAGAACTCACCTATGTCCCGAGCACCACGGTCTTCGGCAGCTACGACTCGAACTACTTCGTCGCCCTCGAAGACCGCACCGACGCGGTTGCCGCCGCCGGCGGTCACGGAGTGCGCCAGAAGGTCTGGCACATTCGCGCCGGTCAGGTCGTGCTCGCCACCGGCTCTCACGACCGTCCGATCGTCTTCGCCGACAACGACCGCCCCGGCATCATGCTCGCCTCGGCCGTGCGCACCTACCTTGGCCGCTACGGGGTCGCCGCAGGGCAGAACGTGGCCGTGGCGACGACGAACGACTCCGCCTATGATCTCGTCACCGACCTCCACGCGGCAGGCATCACCGTCCCTGCGGTCATCGATTCCCGTCCGACCGCCTCGGCGGTGGCCGAATCCGTCACCGCAGCCACGGGCACACGGCTGATCCTCGGCTCCGCGGTCACCGGCACCGCCGGTGAAGGTCCTGCCGGACGCATCAGCTCCCTCACCGTCGCCGAGCTCGACGCCGACGCCGTCGCAGCCGAGAACGGTGAGAGCATCGCCGTCGATCTGCTCGCGGTCTCCGGCGGACATTCGCCGGTAATCCATCTGCACGGTCAGCGCAAGGGCGCGATCCACTGGAACGTCGACATTGCGGCCTTCGTGCCGACGACGCCCGTGCGTGACCAGTTCACGGTCGGATCCGTGACCGGGGACTACTCGCTCGAAGCGGCTCTGCGGCAGGGCGCCGAGGCGGGGAACCAGGCGGCGAACCGCACCGGCTTCCCGGCCGCGCTCACCGTCCCTGCCGCCTCGGCGATGGCGTATGCCCCGGCGCGCCCATTGTGGCTGGTCACCTCCGCGCAGGACGATCACACGAACCTGAGCACGCATTTCATCGACTTCCAGCGTGACCAGACCGTCGCCGATGTGCAGCGGGCGATGGGTGCGGGCATGCGTTCGGTCGAACACATCAAGCGCTACACCTCGATCTCGACGGCGAACGATCAGGGCAAGACCTCCGCGGTCAACGCGATCGGCGCGATCGCCTCGGTGCTGGGGGAGGCCGACGACCTCGGTCAGGTCGGGCACACGACCTTCCGCGCCCCCTTCGCCCCGGTGCCCTTCGCGGCACTGGCCGGACGGCGTAAGGGCGAACTCTTCGATCCCGCCCGCGTCACCTCGATCCACCCTTGGCACGTCGCCCACGGCGCCGAGTTCGAAGACGTCGGTCAGTGGAAGCGGCCCTGGTACTACCCGAAGCCGGGTGAGGACATGGAGGCGGCGGTGCTGCGCGAGGGCAAGGCCGTGCGCGAATCCGTCGGCTTCCAGGACGCCTCGACGCTCGGCAAGATCGAGATCCGCGGGGCCGACGCCGGAGAGTTCCTCGGCCAGATCTACACGAATGGCTTCAAGAAGCTCAAGGTCGGCAAGGGTCGCTACGGGCTGATGTGCAAGCCCGACGGCATGATCTTCGACGACGGGGTGACCCTGCGCGTGGCCGAGGACCGCTACTACATGACGACGACCACCGGCGGAGCGGCGACCGTCCTCGAATGGCTCGAGGAATGGCATCAGACCGAATGGCCGGACCTCGACGTCGTCTTCACCTCGGTGACCGAACAGTGGTCGACCGTCGCCGTGGCCGGCCCCCGGTCGCGCGACGTCATCGCGAAGGTCGCCCCGAACCTCGACGTCTCCAACGACGCCTTCGAGTTCATGGGCTTCCGCGAGACCACGCTGGCGAACGGCATCCCGGCCCGGATCTGCCGGATCTCGTTCTCCGGTGAGCTCGCCTTCGAGATCAACGTCGACACGTTCTACGGGCTGACCGTCTGGGAGGCCGTCGCCGAGGCGGGGGCCGAGTTCGACATCACCCCGTACGGCACCGAGGTCATGCACGTGCTGCGTGCCGAGAAGGGCTTCATCATCGTCGGTCAGGACACCGACGGCACCGTGACGCCTGCCGACGCGGGCATGGAGTGGATCGTGTCGAAGGTCAAGGACTTCATCGGCAAACGCTCCTACTCCAGAGTCGACACGGCCCGTGAGGACCGCAAGCACCTCGTCGGAGTGCTGCCCGTCGACGGCACGACCCGCCTGGCCGAAGGCGCCCAGCTCATCACCTCGGGCACCCCGGTCACACCGGAGGCCGGTCCGGTGCCGATGATCGGGCACGTCACCTCGTCCTATATCTCGCCGAGCCTCGACCGTCCGTTCGGTCTGGCGATGGTCGAGAACGGCCGCAACCGTGAAGGTGAGATCGTTCAGTCCCCGCTGGGAGACACCTTGATCGATGTCGAGATCACCTCGCCCGTCTTCTACGATCCGGAAGGAAACCGCCGCGATGGCTGACACCACCTACACCACTTCACCTGCGAAGTCGACCGCGGGTCTCGACGATCTGCGTGTCTCCCCGGCCGCCCACCTCAGCCGTGAGATGGCCGCGGCCAGCCAGGCCGGCGGCAAGGCAGTGGCCCTGCGCGAACTGCCGTTCTCCGTGCAGCTCGGGCTGCGCGCCGAACCGGACTCCGCATCGTGGAAGTCCCTCGAGGACACCTTCGGTCTGCCCCTGCCGCGCCGCGTCGGCGAGGTCACCGGGGACCAGGCAGGTCTGCACGTCCTGTGGCTGAGCCCCGACGAGTTCCTCGCCGTCGACGTCTCCCGCCAGCAGCAGCCGGGAGAGACCCTCGTCGCCGAGGCGGGACTCGCAGGACTGCCCGGGCAGGCCCTCGACCTCTCGGCCAACCGCACCATCCTGCAGCTGAGCGGGTCCAAGGCTCGCGAGGTGCTCGAGAAGAGCTGCCGCGCCGACCTCCACCCGCGGGCCTTCGGCGTCGGCACGGCGATCGTGACCTCGCTCGGCCCGGTGCCGGTCATCCTCCATCACTCCTCGGTGCTCGAATACCGTGTCTACCCGCGAGCGAGCTTCGCAGACTTCACGGTCCGCTGGCTGCTCGACGGAATGGCCGAATTCCTCGATGAGGATGCGGCGGCGGCCGGTGCGGACGGCTCGTCGGCGGGTTCTGAAGGGGGCGCCGGCTGATGGCACTCGGGGTCCTCGATCTGTTCTCGATCGGCATCGGGCCCTCCTCCTCGCACACGGTGGGACCGATGCGTGCGGCGGTGCGCTTCGTCGACGAACTCGCCGCAGAGGGTCTGCTCGATCGCGTCGACGCGATCCGGGTCGGTCTCTTCGGGTCGCTGGGGGCGACGGGAATCGGGCACGGCTCGGACTCCGCCGTGCTGGCCGGACTGAGCGGGAAGGAACCGGAGACGCTCGACCCGGATTCCGTGGGCCCGCTGGTCGCCAGGGTCCGCGAGGAAGGGACGCTCAACCTCGGCGGGCGAAGGGATGTGCCCTTCGATGTTCGATCGGACCTCACGCTGCACCTGCGTGAATCCCTGCCCGGCCATCCCAATGGGATGCGCATCAGCGCCGAGGCGGCCGGTGAGCTCATCGAGCGCGAGTACTACTCGGTGGGCGGGGGCTTCGTCGTCACCGCCGAGGAGCTCGCCGCGGAGAAGGACGCCGCCGAGGCGATCGACGCGGCCGCGAGCGGTCCCGGATCCGGCGAGGACAGTGCGCGGGGATCAGCGCGGGACGGTGACGTCATCGAATTCTCCACCGCCGATGAGCTGCTTGCACAGTGCCGGGCGCACGGACTGTCCATCGCCGATCTCATGGCGGTCAACGAACGAGCCCGCCAGACTGATGAGACCCTGCGGGCCCGACTGCTCGAGATCTGGGCGGTGATGCGCGAATGCGTGCACAACGGCTGCACCCGCGCCGAGACGACGCTGCCCGGCGGACTCAAGGTGAGCCGCCGCGCCCCGGAACTGAAGGCAAAGCTCGAAGCCGCGGACTATCGGGCATCGGGCTCCCTCGACGCCCTCGAATGGGTCAACCTCTACGCGCTGGCCGTCAACGAGGAGAACGCCTCGGGCGGACGCATCGTCACCGCACCGACGAACGGGGCCGCGGGCATCATTCCCGCGGTGCTGCACTATATGGACCGGTTCGTCATCGGCGGGAGCGACGGCGTGGGCGATGCGAGCGTGTCGGACGATGCCGTCGTGCGATTCCTGCTCACTGCCGGGGCCATCGGAATCCTGTTCAAGCGCAATGCTTCGATCTCCGGCGCCGAGGTGGGCTGCCAGGGGGAGGTCGGATCGGCCTGCGCGATGGCTGCCGCAGGACTGTGCGCCGTGCTCGGCGGAACACCGGAGCAGGTGGAGAACGCCGCCGAGATCGGACTCGAGCACAACCTCGGGCTGACCTGCGATCCGGTCGGCGGCCTTGTGCAGGTGCCGTGCATCGAACGCAACGCCATCGCCTCGGTGAAGGCGATCAATGCGGCTCGGCTGGCCATGCACGGTGACGGCTCCCATCGGGTGAGTCTCGACCAGGCGATCGAGACCATGCGGCAGACTGGAGCCGATATGAAATCGAAGTACAAGGAGACATCGCGCGGCGGACTCGCCGTCAATGTCATCGAATGCTGATCGGCACGATTCCCAGTTTTCGCGCCGCCTGCAGATATTGCACCACCCCGGACTCGGCACTACTGAACAGGAAGATTCAGACATGCAGGACTACATCTTCACCCTCGAATGCGCTGAGCGCCCCGGCATCCTCCACTCGGTGACCGGCGCTCTGCTCACCCACGGCGGCGATATCAAGGAACTCAAACAGTTCGATGACCAGTCGACCCAGCAGCTGTTCCTGCGCATCGACTTCAGCGTCTCCGACGAGCCCGGCAACGGGATCGAAGCGCTGCGCAACGACTTCGAGGCGCTCGGAGAGGAGTTCGGGGCGACCTGGCAGCTGTGGCCGCAGGGTCAGAAGCGGCGGGTGCTCATCATGGTCTCGAAGTTCGAGCACTGCCTCAACGACCTGCTCTTCCGCGCCCGGGTCGGCGAGCTGCCGATCGAGATCGCCGCGGTCGTGTCGAATCATCCCGATCACCGTGAGCTCGTCGAATGGCACGGAATCCCGTTCTTCCGGATCCCGGTGACGAAGGAGACGAAGCCCGAGGCCGAGGCGAATCTGCTCGAACTCGTCGACCGTTTCGAGGTCGACCTCGTGGTGCTCGCCCGCTATATGCAGATCCTCTCCGACGACCTCGCCCGCGAACTCACCGGACGGGCCATCAACATCCACCACTCGTTCCTGCCGTCGTTCAAGGGGGCGAAGCCCTACCACCAGGCGTGGGAGCGCGGGGTCAAGACCGTCGGGGCGACCGCGCACTTCGTCAACTCCGAACTCGACGAGGGTCCGATCATCGCCCAGCAGCTCGTCGAGGTCGACCATGCCTTCACTCCCGAGGACCTCGTCGCGGCCGGCCGCGATGCCGAGTGCAAGGCGCTGTCCAACGCCGTGAAGTGGCACTGCGACGGCCGTGTGTTCCTCTCGGGCAAGAGGACCATCGTCCTGCGCTGAGCCTTCTTCCTCACCGACCGCTCAGGTTGCCGTCGCTGTACCGCGTTATGCGGCGAGCGGTCGACGGCAACCTGAGCGGTCGGCGTATGCACGGTGCCGAGGGGACGGAGCTCATTGAAGGGGCCGCATGCCGCCTCGGCGTGGATAGACTGTCAACTATGAGCGAGACCCAGACCGAGGTCGGCCCGCGCATCGGCGACCAAGTGTTCGAAGCGCTGCAGGCGAGCATCCTCTCCGGCGAATATCGCAGCGGAGATCGACTGCGGATCCGCCAGCTCGCGGCATCCCTGGGCACGAGCGTCATGCCCGTGCGGGAGTCACTGGCCAGGCTCGAGGAGGTCGGGCTCGTCGAGACCAGTCCGCATCGTGGGGCCGTGGTCAAGGAATTCACCGCCGAGGAGCTGCTGCAGATCTATTCGGTGCGTCGCATCCTCGAGGTCGAAGCGACGGACCAGGGCGCGCAGAAGCTCGATGCGGCGGGACGGGCACGCCTCGACGAGGAGTTCGCGGCGATGGAGGCGGCTCTCGACTCCGGTGATGCCTCGGAGTATCTCGACCACGACGAAGAGCTGCTCGCGACGATCTATTCCGCCTCGGGCAATCCCGTCCTCGTCGAGACGATCCGGACCCTGTGGCTGCGCTGTCGGGCGTACAAACTCGTCGGTGCCAGGCGGGAGATCGCGGCCGACGCCAAGGCGCCGCTGCTCAAGCACCAGCGCCGACTCATGGATGCCGTCGACGCCGGCGATCCGGGGGCGGCCGCCGAGGTGACCGAAGAGTCCTTCGACGACGCCGTCCGCCGCATCCGTGCCGGATTGGGCGCCTGAAGGGCCGGTCGCTGAGCCCAATCCGGCCATCCGAGTTCTGGGAAGGTGCGCCGACCGCTCAGCTGCGGCTGAGGAGTGCTGAATGGAGGTCGCGGGGCAGTTCGATGACCTCGAGGCTGCGTTTGCGACCGAAGTCGACGCCGAAGCTGGAGTGCAGGCGGTCGAGGTGGTCGGTGACCCGCTGCGAATAGTCGGGGTCGAAAGGGTCTGCCGCGATCGCGATGATGAACAGTCCCGTGCCCGGGTTCTCCTGCCCCGAGTCGAAGGCGGGCGCGTCGACGGAGAAGCGGCCCCCGCCGTGGATGGCGAGGAGCTCGATCATGAGAGCCACATTGCTGCCCTTGACCCCGCCGAACGGCAGCAGGGAACCGGCGAGGGCGGCCTCGGCATCGACCGTGGCCGCCCCGCTCGGGTCCTGTGCCCACCCCTCGGGGATCGTTTCTCCTCGATCGGCAGCGTCGCGGACGTTGACCCAGGCTGTCGCACTGGTCGCCTGGTCGAACATGCGCGGGCCATCGGGGTGCGGGACGGCGAATGAGAAGGGGTTCGTTCCGGTTGCCGCACCCGGTGAGCCGAACAGCGACATCAGCGCGGGCGAGTTGGCGCCGGCAAACGCCAGCAGACCCCGCTCCGCTAATCGGGTCGTGTAATAGCCGAGTTCGCCGGCGGTGAAGGCGTTGGCGATGTTGAGCACGGAGATGCCGAGGTCTGCGGCAGACAAGGCGAAGCCGTCGAAAGCGGCATCGAAAGCGAGCTGCGCAGTGCCGCGGTCGGCATCGACGTGGTGCGCGGCGGGCAGGCGGTTCGTCACTCGCGGCCGTGCCTGCCCGTTGATGCGGCCGGCATCGAGACCGTCGAGGTAGTCGAAGAGGTGCGCCGTGCCGACGGCGGTCTTACCCCGTCGCTCGGCGGCCACGGTCGCCTCCGCCAGTGACTGCGACAGTGCGGGTGAGCCGCCGGCCGCCGTGACCGCAGCGATGCACAGGTCGCGCAGGTCGGGAATCGTCAGGGACACGGTCGCAGCGTCAGGAGTCTCCGGCATGCCCATCACGCTACTGGAGGTCACGCACGGCACCGAAGCGCGGCGTCGGTCAGAGGTCGCCGGAGTCCGGGACAGGGTCGGTCTGGGAGCTCAGCGCCTCGGCGATGGCCTTCGACTCCCGGCGGAGCAGAGCGACGAGGCGTTCGACTCGGGACCCGGTGACACGGTCGGCGATCGAGGCGATCGACAGGGCCGCACGTGGGCGGGAACCGCGGATGCGCAGCGGCACCGCCACCGCCCACGACCCCTTGGCGAAGAGCCCCGGATTGTGGACGAAGCCGTCGATGCGGGCCTGATCGATGATGTCGCGCAGGTGCGGGACGGAGACCTTCGGATACCTCTCGGCAAGGATTTCGGCGTTGGCCTCGAACTGGGCGTCCACCTCGGCGGGGGAGAGCTCGGAGAGGATCGCCAGCGATCCGGCGCCGATGCCCAGCGGGTGTCGGTCGCCCACGGACAGGGCGTTGTTGAAGATCTCACCGAAGCCCTCCTCGCGGCGGGCGCAGATCGAATAGCTGCCCGTGCGCAGGGTGAGGAACACGGTGTCCTGGCTGAGTTCGGCCAGGCGCAGCAGACTCGACTCGGACTCCGTGACCAGGGGATCGACCGACTTCTGGGCCAGTTGGCCGAGGATCTGCGACTGCACGCCGAGGCGATACCCGCCCTCTTCGAGGCGTTCGACGTAGCCCATGGCGATGAGCGCCTGGAGCATGCGGTGGACGCTGGCCTTCGGTCGACCGCTGATCGAGGCGAGCTCGGACAGGCTCGCGCCCTCACGGCGTTCGCCGGCGATGAGCCCGACGAGGTTGAGCAGCGTGAGCGCGCGTTGGATGCTCTGCGCGCCGGTGCCGGGTTCGAGGCTGTCGACGGCGTGGGCGACGTTGAACGACGCCGACCGGCGCAGCAGCCGACCGCGCATCTTGATGCGATATTCCTCGCGGAGGTCCTCATTCGAATCGGCGCCGTTGTGCATGTCTCCATTATGGCCCGACGCTGCACTGACGAGACCGCACTGACGAGACCGCGGCAGTGGGGCGAACTCCTGATCCACCATGCGAAACGTCGGAATCACAGGGTGGGGGCCGTCTCGGTGAGGGGAGATTTAGAATCGAATGGGCCCAACCGGACGGACGCATGGGCCGGGTCGATCTCGCAGCCCTGCGCCGCCTCATCGGACACGTCAACCCGCGCCATCCGCTGCGGTCGAACCTCACCGTCCGCGAGGTCGTGCTCACCGGGCTGACCGGCACCGTCGAGCGCCCCATACGGTGGGAACCCTCACCCGAGGATGTTGTGAAGGCCGATGCCCAGATCGCCGAGGTGGGTCTGGGCTCCCGTGCCGATGCCGGGTGGAAGGTGCTGTCGCAGGGGGAGCGGGGCCGTGCGCTCGTGGCACGTGCGCTCATCGCCGACCCGCAGCTGCTGCTCTTCGACGAACCGACCACAGGCCTCGACGTGGCCGCCCGCGAACAGCTGCTCGAGACCATCGACGCCCTGTCGCTGCGCTCGCCGGAGCTGGCAACACTGCTGGTCACCCACCATATCGAAGAGATTCCCGAGACCACCACTCATGCCGCGCTCATCTCCGACGGTCGGCTGACCGCCGCCGGTCCCATCGTCGAGGTAGTCACCTCCGAGCAGGTCTCAGCGGCCTTCGACCACCCGATCGAGGTGGGCTTCGCCGACTGCCGCTGGTCGGCCCGCGCAGTTCGGTCCGGTGCCGCGCTCGGCTGACGAACTGCCTCCGTGCTGAAGATCGGCTGGGACGATCACCGCGCGCATTGCACGGCTGTGCACTCGGGTCTAGGCTTGAGGCATGAAGATGAGTACCGTGTGGAGCGTCATCGGCGCGATCATCGCCATCATCATCGCGTGGTGGGTGGTCAACGTCGCGTTCTCCATTGCGTGGTTCCTCGTCAAGGCCATCATCACCGTCGTCGTGGCGCTCGCGATCTTCGGCCTCATCAAGGCTTCGCTGAAGTCCAAGGACCGCGACCGAAAGCGCTGACTTCCTGCCTTCGACCGCGCTGACTGCGTCTCAGAGATCGCCGAGGCTCGTATTCGCCCCGCAGAGGACGACGCAGACTTTCTCGCCCTCAGCCGGCACATAGCCGCTCACAGTTTTCCCGTCGCTCGCCGACTCGCCGTCGTCACCGCGGATTCCCGCCGATGCCGTGGCCGCCGCATGCTCGACCGCCAGCCGGTGGTCATCCCACAGGTGCTGCCGCGCTCCGATGATCGCCTCATCGCTGACCAGCACCGAGGTGACCCGATCCGACCGTGCCGCCTCCAGCGCCAGCGGTGTGGCACGACGGGCACCGAGCGAATCCGATGCCACCGAATCGACCGTGACGTCGACCGGCTCGTCCGCCTCAATCGCTGCATTCAGCGCTCGGCAGTTCTCCGGCTCAACCGCGACAGTGCGCACTCCGTGATGAGTTGCCGCAGTCGCGACGCCGGCGAACAGTCCGCCGCCTCCGACGGAGACGACGACCGTGTCGAGGTCGGGCACCTGCGTGAGGATCTCGGTCATCAGTGTGCCCGCGCCGGCCGCGACGAGCGGATGGTCGTAGGCATGGGAGGCCAACGCACCCGATGAGTCGACGAATTCCTGGCAGGCGGCGGCCGCCTCGGCGTATTCGGAACCGACCAACTCCACACGCGCCCCATAGGAACGCAGCCGTTCGACCTTCACGCTCGGGGCCGTGGTCGGGAGGAAGACGGTCGCGGGCACTTCGGCGGCACGGGCGGCCCAGGCGCAGGCAAGGCCTGCATTGCCGCCCGAGGCGATCGTCACTCCCGCCTCGGGGAAGGTGCCGTTTTCGAGGTGAGCCCGGATGAAATTCTGCGCGCCGCGGGCCTTGAATGTGCCGGTGTACTGCATGAACTCGAGGGCGAAGAGCAGGCCGTCCTCACCAGACGGGGCCACGGTCACCGGGCGTACCTGGCCGGCGATCCGTGCGCAGGCGGCTTCGATGTCGCAGTACGTCAGCTCAGTCATCTCATCAGCCTATGCGAGAGTTACCGGGCAGGTGTCTCCTGTGGGTGGATCCGCCGTGATTCTTCCGGGGATTTCGGGGTGGATCCGCCCGCGGGGCGCACGGGCGCGGTCATGCGGTCGCTCAGCCCGCCGCAATCGGACCGATGATAGACTAAGTCAAGTGGACTAAGTCTGATCTGCGAATGGAGAAGCCGATGACGATGGTTAACATCCACGAAGCCAAGACGCAGTTCTCCCGCCTGCTCGAAGCTGTTGCGGCGGGAGAATCAGTGACGATTGCCCGCGCGGGGAAACCAGTTGCTCGGCTCGTTCGGTACGACGAAGACGGGCGAGAGCGGCGTTTGGGATTCCTTGCCGGTCACGGATCGGTCCCCGACGACTTCGACGATCTTGAAGATGACCGAATCGCTGCTCTTTTCGGGGACGGCGATGCTGCTTCTGCTTGATACGCATCTCCTCCTTTGGGCGGCCTACGAGCCTGAGAAGCTGAGCGCGGAAGCGCGTGACCGAATCGGCGATGAGTCCAACGACCTGCTGTTCAGTGCGGCGAGCATATGGGAAGTGTCGATCAAATCGTCACTTGCGAAGGGTGACTTCTCCATCAATCCCCGAATCTTGCGGCGAGGATTGATGGAGAACGGATATCGGGAGCTGCCGATCACCTCGGCGCATGCGATAGCCGTCGGTGATCTTCCGCCGATCCACCAGGATCCGTTCGACCGAATCCTCATCGCTCAGGCTCGCACCGAAGGGCTGGAGCTGCTGACAGTCGACGCCGAGGTCATCGCCTACGGTGAACCGGTTATCGGGGTCGGCTGATCCCGCTTGGACGGTGCCACCTCAGTGCCGTGTGATCAGTGGTGCTTCGTCAAGCCGAGGTCGTTGCCCTTGGTCTCCTTGACGAGGCTGACGCCGATGAGCGAGATGATGCACACGATGATCATGTAGATTGCGATCGAGATCGATTTTCCGGTCTCGGCGAGCAGGGTCTCGGCGATGGTCGGGGCGAAGGCACCGCCGAGGATCGCTCCGAGCGCGTAGCCGATCGAGACGCCCGAGTAGCGGACCTCGACAGGGAACATCTCCGCATACATCGCCGACATCGGGCCATACGACAGGCCCATGCCGACGGTGAGGACGAAGATGCCGATGCCGTACATCCAGATGTTGGCCATATCGATCATGAGGAAGGTCGGGATGAGCCAGACGATGAGCAGGACGTACCCGATCTGGAAGGTGCGCACGCGACCGAGCTTGTCCGACAGTGCACCGCCCCACATCGTGAACACCAGCCAGCCGAAGCTCGCGAGCGTCGTCGCCAACAGTACGGGTGCACGGTCGAGGCCAACCGATCCGCCCTCGGCGATGGGGCGTGAGGCGTAGGCGGCGAAGAACGCGATGATCATGTAGCCCACGGCGTTGTTGCCGATGAAGATGAGCGCGGAGAGGACGACTTCCTTCGTGTTCTTCTTGAACAGGGTGCCCAGCGGAGCCGAGGACTCGGCCTTGCGCTCGGCGAGCTCGGCGAAGACCGGTGACTCCTCGACCTGGCGGCGGATGTAATAGCCGACGAGCACGAGGACCACGGAGAAGAGGAACGGAATCCGCCAGCCGAAGCTCGCGAACTGTTCGGGACTGAGCACGGTGGTCAGGATCCAGATGACGCCGGTGGCGAGAATCATGCCCACGGGCACGCCGATCTGCGGGTAGGCACCGAAGATGCCGCGTTTGGAGATCGGGGCGTGTTCGACCGACAGCAGTGCGGCGCCGCCCCATTCGCCGCCGGCGGAGAAGCCCTGGAGGATCCGCAGCAGGGTGAGCAGGATCGGGGCGCCGACACCGATCATCGCGTAGTTCGGGAGCAGTCCGATGAGCGAGGTCGCGGCCCCCATGAGGATTAGCGTGAGGACGAGCATCTTCTTGCGTCCGATCCGATCGCCGAGGTGGCCGGCGATGATCGCACCCAGGGGGCGGAAGAGAAACGAAATGCCCAGAGACGCCCACGCCATGATCTGACCGAGCGCCGGATTGTCCGCGGCCAGAGGGCCGAAGTACTGGGCGGAGAGGATGAGGCCGGCGGCCTGAGCGTAGATGAAGAAGTCGTACCACTCGATGGTCGTGCCGACGAGGGTGCCGGCAAGGACCTTGCGCTCCTCGCGGGAGATCGTATGGGGTGCGAGCGGCTGCGCTGCGGCAGGGCCGGGTGCTGTGGAGGACATGCGGAAACTTTCGTTGCGGGCGACATTGCCGGTGCTTCACTGACCTCAGGTGACTGTTTGGTCAGTAATTGCTTCCGATCATAGAGCAGTGAGTGAACGGTGTCACATGTCGCTCGTTCGCTCATCGACCGATGACAATTACCGACCAATTGGTTAGTATATTTCTGAGAATCGGCAGCGGTGCCGACATCGGCCACCGTGAACCGGGAGACGTCGTTCCGCGAGGGAGAGCAGAGCATGACCGAAATCCTCAGTTCCTATGTGGCCGGAGGCTGGCACACACCCGGAGCGTCCGAGTCCGCCCGACCCGTCCGCGACGCCGGCACCGGAGAGCTCCTGCACTCGGTGAGCTCGGCCGGAATCGACTTCGCCGCCGTCGCCGATCATGCCCGGACCACCGGCATCGAGGCGCTGCAGGCACTCACCTTCCACCAGCGCGGTGTGATACTGAAGAAGCTCGCGACCTACCTCATGGAGCGAACGAAGAACTACCATGAGATCTCGTTGACCACCGGCACCACGAAGCGCGACGCCTTCGTCGACATCGAAGGCGGAATCGGCACCCTCTTCACCTACTCCGGCGTCGCCCGCCGCCAGATGCCGAACTCGACCGTCCACCTCGACGGCGGAGTCGAGCGTCTGTCGAAGAACGGCACCTTCGTCGGCCGCCACATCCTCACCTCCCGACAGGGACTCGCGCTGCAGATCAACGCCTTCAACTTCCCCGTCTGGGGCATGCTCGAGAAGTTCGGCCCGATGTTCGTCGCCGGCATCCCCGTCGTCGTCAAGCCCGCCACAGACACCGCCCACCTGACCCGCGCCGTCGTTGCCGACATGATCGAGTCCGGCCTGCTCCCCGACGGCGCGATCCAGCTGGTCAGCGGTGACGTCACCCCGCTCTTCGACCACCTCGCCGAACAGGACGCGATCGCCTTCACCGGCTCTGCGAACACCGCCCGCACGCTGTCCGCGCTCGACTGTGTGACCCAGCGCGGCACCCGCTTCTTCGTCGAGGCGGACTCGCTCAACTTCTCCCTGCTCGGTCCCGACGCCGCGCCCGGCACGCAGGAGTTCGACCTCTTCGTCTCCGGCGTCGTCGCCGAGATGACCGTCAAGGCCGGACAGAAGTGCACCGCGATCCGCCGCACGTTCGTGCCTAAGGCCCACGCCGAGGCGGTCGGCGAAGCGATCATCGCGAAGCTCGCCACCCAGGGCGTCGGCGATCCGCGCGAGAAATCCACCCGCCTGGGTCCCGTCGTCTCAGACAAACAGCGCACCGACGTCCTCGAGGCGGTCGACCGGATCATCGCCGGGGGAGCCCACCTGCTGACCGGCGGACGTGAGGAATCCGACCGTCTGGCCGCCGAACACGGTGGAGCCTATGTCGCGGCCACCGTCCTCCAGGCCGATGACGCCTGGTCCGATGCCGTCCACGACATCGAGGCTTTCGGGCCCGTGACCTCGATCATCACCTATTCCGACACCGAGGATGCCGTCCGTCTGGCCGCCCGTGGCCGTGGCTCCCTGGTCGGCTCCGTCGTCACCCACGACCGTGAGTTCGCCGCCGAATTCGTCCGCAGGATCGCCCCGTGGCACGGCCGCGTGCTCGTCCTCGACCGTGACGATGCCGAAGAGTCAACCGGTCACGGTTCGCCGCTTCCGAACCTCATCCACGGCGGCCCAGGACGGGCCGGCGGCGGTGAGGAGATGGGCGGACTGCGCGGTATCACACACTTCATGCAGCGCACCGCGATCCAGGCCTCCCCGGACATGCTCACCGCCATCGGCGGGGAATGGGTCAACGGATCGGAGCGCCGCCTCGGCGAGCATCCGTTCACGAAGTCGCTTGCCGATCTGCGCATCGGCGACACGCTGGATTCGGAATGGCGCGAGGTCACGCTCGACGATATCGAGCACTTCGCGAACTTCACCGGCGACACGTTCTACGCCCACATGAACGAGGAGGCGGCCGCCGCGAACCCGTTCTTCCCGGGACGCGTGGCCCACGGCTACCTCATCGTGTCCTTCGCCGCCGGACTCTTCGTCCAGCCGGACCCGGGCCCGGTGCTCGCGAACTACGGACTCGAGGGGCTCACCTTCATCACGCCCGTCTCCCCAGGTGACAAGCTTAAGGTGACGCTCACCGCCAAGCGCATCACCCCGCGTGAGACCGACGAATACGGCGAGGTCCGCTGGGACGCGCAGGTCGTCAACCAGAACGAGGAGCCCGTCGCGAACTACGACGTGCTCACGCTGGTGGCCAAGGAGTGCTGAGGGTCCAAAAGGATGTCGAGTTCCGGACGTCCTGTGCGGGATTTCGAGCAGTTCGACCGCACGGAACGTCCGGAACTGGGCCTTCTCGCTGTGCTGAGTGTTCCCGCGGCGGATGACTGCAGCCGCGCGGGATTGTCCCGTGCGGAATATCTGCGCCGAACAATCGATCGCGAAGCCTCACGCTCAGATGAGACAGCGACGATCGATGATCTGCGCAAATTCGATCTGCTGGCAGACGAGCATCAGATGAGTGGCACATGGGACTGAAGGCGTCTTCGTGGCTGATCGACAAGTCTGCGCTGGCGCGGATCAGCCGCAGGCGGCAGGCGGAGCAGTGGTTGGACCGTATCGAGGTCTGGTGCAGATCTCGGTTCCGAACCTGCTCATCGCTGCCACGGCCGAGGTGCATGGACTCGTAGTGCCGCACCACGATGAAGACTTCGAGCTGATTGCCCAGTATTTCGGCGGGCACGTGATTCGCGCCTGATGAGCCGGCAAATGCTCCCGGCGGAACGCCATGATCGATTCGAGCTAGGCCTCCAGCCCCTGGAAGGCCATCGTCGTGACCGCCTCGGCGATGGTGTCGGGGTCGACGGGATAGCTGGGCCGGTACCACTCCGTGATCGAGTTGACCATGCCGAAGAGCAGTCGGGTGATGAGCCCGGGGGTGAAGTCCGAGCGCAGACCGCCCTCGGCGATGGCGGCCTCGACGAGAGCGCGGACCTTCGAATCGATATTGCGTCGGGCCTCGAGGGCTTCGCGTTCCAGCGGTGAGTTTCCGCGCACGCGCAGCAGCAAGGTCACCGAATGGTGGTACTCGATGAGGATGACGACGCTGGCGCGCACGGCCAGCTGCAGGCGTTCGAGCGCGGTGACGTTCTCACGCAGGCTCTCGGTCTCCACAGCGGAATCGAGGGCGCGGATGCCGCGGCTGATCGCCAGGTGCAGCAGCTCTTCCTTCGACTTCACGTGATGGTAGATCGCGGACTTCGTGATGCCGAGCTCGCGAGCGACCGTGTCCATCGACGTGCCGTCATAGCCGCGGGAGACGAAGACTTCGGTGGCCTTGTTGATGAGCGTCTCACGATCGTAGCCGGGACGGCCACGGCGCGAGCGTTTGGCGGCGGATGCCTCGGCGGGGGTCGACGCGGACGCCGTTGACGATGTCGACGACTGGGTGTCTGCCGCGGCGGCCGGATTCGCAGTCATCGCTGTCTCCGGCGAAGTCTGCGCAGGTGAGGGGGATTCAGGCATGCGCACCAGTCTAACGAGGTGCCGGGCGGCACGCCGCGATGCCGGTCACAGGTCGGTGCGCATGCTGCGAATCCGGGGCGCTCATCTCAGCGCACGCCTTCGCGGCGGTCGATGATGCGCTTCATCTTGCCGACCGAACGCGGCAGGTCGCCGGGCAGCTTGATGTCGATGGTGCAGGAGACGCCGAGGCGCTCCTTGATGCGGGCGGCCACGAGCCTGTCGAGACCCTCGAGCTCGACGGCACCGACGCCGTCGCGGGCTTCGACCTCGACGGTCATCTCGTCCATCCGAACCGGGCGGGTGAGGACGAGCTGGAAGTGGGGGCTCAGCGGCGCGAACTCGAAGAGCACGGTCTCGACGTTCGCGGGGTAGACGTTGATGCCGCGGATGATCATGAGGTCATCGGAACGGCCGGTGATGCGCGAGATGCGGCGGAAGTTCGGGCGAGCGGTGCCCGGCAGCAGGGTCGCGAGATCACGCGTACGGTAACGAATGATCGGCAGCGCTTCCTTCGTCAGCGAGGTGAAGACGAGTTCGCCCTCCTGCCCGTCGGGCAGCACCTCACCGGTGAATGGGTCGACGATCTCCGGGTAGAAGTGGTCCTCCCAGATCGTCGGGCCGTCCTTCGTCACTGCGGATTCGCAGGCCACACCCGGTCCCATGACCTCGGAGAGGCCGTAGATGTCGACGGCGTTGATGTTGAACGAACTCTCGATCTCCTTGCGCATCTCGTCCGTCCAGGGCTCGGCACCGCAGATCGCGGTCTTCAGGCTCGTCGAGGTCGGGTCGATGCCCTGCTTGTGGAATTCGTCGAGGATCGTGAGCAGATAGGTCGGGGTGGCCGTGATGATGTCCGGCTTGAAGTCCTGGATGAGCTGCACCTGGCGCGGGGTCTGACCTCCGGAGATCGGGACGACAGTGAAGCCGTGGCGCTCGGCCCCGTGGACGCCGAGACCGCCGGTGAACAGGCCGTAGCCGTAGGCGTTGTGCATCAACTGCCCGCGCTTGCCGCCGGCACCGAGGATGGACCGCGCGATGAGGCTGCCCCACCGATCGAGATCGCCCATCGTGTACCCGACGACCGTCGGCAGGCCCGTCGTTCCCGAGGAGGCGTGGATGCGCGCGACCTGCTCCTGCCCGACGGCGAAGAGCCCGAACGGGTAGTTGTCACGCAGGTCCTGCTTGGTCGTGAACGGCAGCTTCGCAATGTCATCGAGGCTCGTGATGTCGGCGGGAGTCACGCCGAGGTCGTCGAAGGCCTTCCGGTAGAACGGCACCCGTTCGTACACCGAGGTCACCGTGGTCTTGAGGTTTGTCAGCTGGTCGGCGCGCAGCTCGTCCAGGCTCATCCGTTCGCCGGCGTCGAGGTCGGTCTCAGTCATCATCGTCTCCTTGCGAATCTCTTCTGTGTGTCAGATCCAAAGACCGCCGAGGTGGTCCACCGTTCTTCGGTGTCCGGTCGTCGACGGGTGGTTCGGTGGGGGTCGTCCGGCTCGGCGGGGAGCCGGACGCGGGTCGGAAAGTCGTGCGGTTGGCCGGGTCTACTTGCGGGCGGGCAGCGTGCGGGAGCGGCCGCGGTAGGTGGCAATGATGTCGTCGCCGCGGGTGACGGTGACGTCGTAGATGCCCGAGCGGCCCTGCTTGATGACCTCATGGCCGCGAGCGACGAGCTCGTCACCTAGGTACGTGGGTTTGAGGAAGTCGATGTCGCCGCCGGAGGCGACCGTGATCGATCCGGGATAGTTGCAGGCCATCGCGAAGGTCGTGTCGGCGAAGAGGAAGATGTAGCCGCCGTGCGTGATGTCATGGCCGTTGGTCATGATCTCGGTGACCGTCATCGAGCACTGCGCCCACCCGGGTCCGTGGTCATCGACGGTGATGCCCAAGTGCTGGGAAGCTCGGTCATTGGCGAACATCGCGGCCGCACCGGTGAGCTCGGGTGAGGACGTCGTGGTCTCTGGGACCGGGGTGGCCGCCTCGGTGGGGGCGGGGTCGTTCGGGGTCTGCGACTCCGCGGTCGTCGTATCGTGGGCGGGCTGTCCCATGGTCGGCTCCTCCTCGAGTCGCGGGTTCGGGCGCCGGTGCACGAGGAGCGCCTGCGCCGCTGTGTGTGTGGACGACGGTGAGAGTTCCCCGTGATCCCGGACGGTCAGCCCGTCGGAGAATAAACGACCATCTGGTCGATAAATATCGTGCCGATCGTCTTCGGTGTCAAGCCCCGGGGTGATTCGGCCTGCGAATTGCGCACGCATCGTCAAGCCCGGGCGGGAATGGGTCACTATCGGACAGCTGCCGAGAAATATAGGTCGCTATCGGACATTTTCCGGCGCTGAAAGTATCCGATGCTGACCTGAATTCGGCAGGCGCCGCGCTGGGGGCGGCTCGGCGCGGCGGCGGGGCTGAGCGGCTCTTTCGCGTGGGTGGCATTGCGCCCGGGCGAGGGGTGTGCGACACTGGTGGCAACAATACAGAACAAATGGTCAGTAAA
Organism: Brevibacterium sp.; assembly: GCF_052105255.1. Classification (NCBI taxonomy): domain Bacteria; kingdom Bacillati; phylum Actinomycetota; class Actinomycetes; order Micrococcales; family Brevibacteriaceae; genus Brevibacterium; species Brevibacterium sp. Next base: position 112,665 of record NZ_JBQDYQ010000001.1, on the reverse strand, counting down.
TGAATGCCCCAGGCCAGCGGTCTGACGATGGTCGGACCGATTCGAGGTCGGCAGCCGCTGACCGAGGCAGGTCCTGACAAGGGCACATCCAAGGGCGGAGTGGTCATGACAACTCAAGTGAGCGACAACCGGTTCGACGAGACGCAGCTGCAGGAGCAGTTCGACGCCACGATCGAGGCCAAGGATCGGATCGAACCCCGGGACTGGATGCCCGAGGCCTACCGCAAGACGCTCATCCGACAGGTCGCGCAGCACGCGCACTCGGAGATCATCGGCATGCAGCCCGAAGGCAACTGGATCTCCCGCGCGCCCTCGCTGCGGCGCAAGGCGATCCTGCTGGCGAAGGTCCAGGACGAAGCCGGACACGGCCTCTACCTCTACTCGGCCGCCGAAACCCTGGGCGCCTCACGCAACGAGCTCACCGAGAAGCTCGTCGCCGGCAAACAGAAGTACTCCTCGATCTTCAACTACCCGACCCTGTCCTACACCGATGTCGGCACGATCGGCTGGCTCGTCGACGGGGCGGCCATCTGCAACCAGGTGCCGCTGTGCCGGACCTCCTTCGGCCCCTACGGCCGCGCGATGATCCGCATCTGCAAGGAAGAGTCCTTCCACCAGCGTCAGGGCTACGAGTTGCTCATGACGATGATGCGCGGCACCGAGGCTCAGCGCGAGATGGTCCAGGAATCGGTCAACCGCTTCTGGTGGCCGGCGCTGATGATGTTCGGCCCGCCCGATGACAACTCCCCGAACACCGAACAGTCGATGATCTGGGGCATCAAGACCCACACCAACGACGAGCTGCGCCAGAAGTTCGTCGACATGTCCGTTCCGCAGGCCGAAGCCCTCGGCGTGACATTCCCCGATGAGAATCTCAAGTGGAACGAAGAGCGCGGACACTACGACTTCTCCACCCCGAACTGGGACGAGTTCTGGGCCGTCGTCAAGGGTGACGGACCCTGCAACGAACAGAGGCTGACCCACCGTAAGCGCGCCTGGGACGAAGGGGCGTGGGTGCGCGAAGCCGCGCTCGCCTTCGCGGAGAATCAGACCGCCGAGGCGGCCGCCGACGAGACTCCCGCCGCCGGCGTCGACACCACCACGCCTGAGGAGGCAGCGAAATGACCGAGACCAACCCCGGCCCCACCTCGGCGAAGGACAATTCGACTGCGGGCTCGACCCGCGGAGAATGGCCGCTGTACGAGGTCTTCGTGCGCGGCAAGCGCGGACTCAACCACGTCCACGTCGGATCCCTGCACGCCGCCGACGATCAGATGGCCGTCCATCACGCCCGCGATGTCTACACCCGACGCAACGAAGGCGTGAGCATCTGGGTCGTCCGCGCCTCCGACATCACGGCCTCGAGCCCGGACGAGAAGGACCCGATGTTCGCCCCCAGCGGCGACAAGGTCTACCGCCACCCCACCTTCTACGACATCCCCGCCGATGTCCCCCATATGTGAGAAGGGGCGAGAGATGACTGCGAACAACGAACCGACCATCCACGTCGAACACGACGAGGCCGGCACGAACGTCGATCACGGCGACCACGACAACGCGTACTCCGGACTGCTCGTCAACGACGCGAACTGGGCCTTCGGCACCGACTTCGAAGACCCCCTGGCAGGCGTCGACACGACCGTGCCCGACGGCGTCGACGCCAAGGACCTCGGGGCGTACTGCCTCATGCTCGGCGACGATGCGCTCGTCTTCAGCCAGCGGATCTCCGAATGGTGCTCGAACGCCCCTGACCTCGAAGAGGACATCGCACTGGCGAACATCGCCCTCGACCTCCTCGGACAGGCACGTCTCCTGCTCGCTCGCGCCGCGGCAGCCGATCCGGAGCTCGTGCCCGAGCTGCCCGCCGGCTCCCCGGTGCCCGATGAGGACCGGCTCGCGTTCTTCCGCAACGACCTGGGCTTCCGCAACGTCCGCCTGGCCGAGGTGCCGGGTGGCGACTTCGCCGAGGCGGTCGCGAAGATCCTCATCTACTCCACCTGGCGCCTGTCGATCTTCGAACGCCTCTCGAGCAGCCGCGACACCGTACTCGCAGCCATCGCTGCCAAGGGTGTGAAGGAGATGTCCTATCACCGCGACTTCGCCGGACGCTGGGTCGTGACCCTGGCCCGCGGCACCGAGGAATCGCGATCCCGCCTGGTCGCCGCACTGAACGGCCTGTGGCCGCTGTGGTCCGAACTCTTCGAGACCCACCCGGTCGAGACTGCCGTGGCCGAAGCCGGAATCGGCGTCGACCCCGCGACGGTGGCCGACGAGGCATCCGTCATCCTCGACCAGGTGTTCGCCGCAGCCGGAATCGACCGGCCCGAACGCGGCGGACTGGCCGGAGTCGGCGTCCACGGCGGCAAGGGCCGCGACGGACTCCACACCGAGGCCCTGTCGAAGCTGCTCGCCGAGATGCAGGTCGTCGCCCGCGAGCACCCGGAGGGGCAGTGGTGACCGCCATGCTCGAGACCTACCCGACCGACACCGGCACCCGTCCGGAAGGCATCACCGACGCCGAGGCGATCGACCGTGCCTGGGCCGCCGCCGAACGCGTGACCGACCCCGAGATGCCGATGCTCACCCTCCTCGACCTCGGGGTGCTGCGCGACGTCACGATCGAGAACGGCCACGTCGTCACCATCATCACTCCCACCTATTCGGGCTGCCCGGCGATGGCGACGATGCGCGATGACCTGCAGCGCGAACTCCTCGAGGCCGGTTTCCCCGACGCCGAGGTGCGCGTGTCCCTGACACCCGCGTGGACGAGCGACTGGATCACCGAACGCGGCAGACAGGCACTCAAGGACGCCGGAATCTCCCCACCCGGAACCGCCCCCGTCCGCACCGGTCCGGTGGCGCTGACCCTCATGCCCACCCGCCGCGCCGTGAGCTGCGTGCTGTGCGGATCGGACAACGTCCGCCTGTCCTCCGAGTTCGGCGCGACCGCGTGCAAGGCGATGTACCAGTGCAACGACTGCCTCGAACCGTTCGACCATGTGAAGGAGATCTGATGACTCAGACGATCGATCAGACCGCCGAGGCGGCCCCCGCCACCGAGCCCGCCGACGGATTCTCCCGGTCGGCTTTCTACCCGCTGACCGTGAAGTCCGTCGACCACCTCACCGAGGATTCGGCCGCCGTGACCTTCGACGTGCCGGCCGAATACAGCGAACTCTTCGACTTCGCTGCCGGACAGTCACTGACCCTGCGCCGCATCATCGACGGCGCCGAGCACCGCCGTACCTATTCGATCTGCGCCCCGGCCGGAACCGCCCCGCGCATCGGTGTGCGCGAAGTCCCCGAAGGACTCTTCTCTCTGTGGCTGGTGGGCGAGGTCCGTCCCGGCGACGTCATCGAGGTGCAGCCTCCCTCGGGCAGCTTCCGCGCCGATGCCTCCGTCGGCGGTCGGCACCTGTGCATCGCCGCAGGCTCGGGAATCACGCCGATGCTCTCCATCGCCTCGACCGTCCTGTCGAACCCCGAAGCCTCGGTGACTCTGCTCTACGGCAACCGGCACACGAACACCGTGATGTTCGCCGAGGAGCTCGCCGACCTCAAGGACGCCCGCAACCAGCAGCTCGACCTCGTGCACGTGCTCTCCCGCGAACCCCGCGATGTCGAACTCTTCTCCGGCCGCCTCGACGAGGAGAAGCTGCGGGACCTGCTCACCGCCATCGTCCCGATCGGCAGCATGGACCATGTGTGGCTGTGCGGACCCTTCGGCATGCTCGAAGACGCCCGCAAGGTGCTCGCCGAATTCGACGTGCCGAAGGAGAGGATCCACTTCGAACTCTTCTACGTCGACGAACCCCCACCGGAGGTCGTCCACGCGGACAAGGTCGTCGAGGGAGCCACCAGCGACGTCACCGTCATCCTCGACGGCAAACGGTCCACCTCGGCGATGTCGCAGAGCAAAACCATCCTCGACTCCGCCCAGGAATCCCGGTCCGATCTGCCGTTCGCCTGCAAGGGCGGGGTGTGCGGAACCTGCCGCGCGAAGATCTGCGGCGGTGAGGTCAACATGGTCCGCAACTACGCTCTCGAGGACGCCGAGGTCGAGGCGAACTTCGTCCTCACCTGCCAGACGTTCCCCGTCAGCGACGAAGTCACCGTCGACTTCGACTCCTGAGCGTCCCGAACCCCAGCGGGCGCGGGCCCGCACACCATCGGGTGCCAGCCCGTACCATGTCACCTACCCGAACTCGTCAGCGAGGAGACCCATGCCCGAGGCATTCATTCTGGACGGACTGCGCACCCCCATCGGACGCTACGGGGGTGCACTGGCCGACCAGCGGCCCGACGACCTCGTGGCTGCCACGATGAAGACCGTCGTCGAGCGGGCGGGCATCGACCCGACCGATATCGACGAGGTCATCCTCGGCTCGGCGAACCAGGCCGGTGAGGACAACCGGAACATCGCCCGCATGGCCGTGCTCCTGGCCGGACTGCCCGAATCCGTGCCCGGGTTCACTGTCAACCGTCTGTGCGCCTCGGGAATGACCGCGATCACGACGGCCCGGGCGATGATCGCCGCCGGAGACGCCGATGTGGTCGTGGCCGGCGGTGTCGAATCGATGACCCGCGCCCCGTGGGTGAGCGAGAAGCCCTCGCGTGCGTGGTCGAAGCCGGGCCGGACCTGGGACACCTCCATCGGCTGGCGGTTCACGAACCCCGCCTTCGGTGAGGACGTGACCCTGTCGATGCCGCAGACGGCCGAACGCGTCGCCGAGAAGTGGCAGCTCGCCCGCGAAGCCCTCGACGAATTCGCTTTCCAGTCGCACCAAAAGGCGCTGGCCGCGCAGAAGGCCGGCAGCTTCGAGCGTGAGATCCTGCCCGTCGGCGAGGTCACCGCCGATGAGGGACCACGCGATTCGACGTTGGAGAAGCTCGGCAAGCTGCGTCCCATCCACGGACCCGGCGGGGTCATCACCGCCGGGAACTCCTCGTCGCTCAATGACGGTGCCGCCGTTGTCGTGCTCGTGTCCGAGGACTATGCGAACAAGCACGGGCTCAGCCCGCGCGCCCGGGTCGTCGCCGGCGCCAATGCCGGCGTGTCCCCGGAGATCATGGGCATCGGACCCGTCCCGGCGACCCGCAAGGTGCTCGAACGCACCGGCTGGAGCGTCGGCGAACTCGAGGCCGTCGAACTCAATGAGGCCTTCGCCTCCCAGTCGCTGGCCTGCATGGGCGACCTCGGACTCGACCCGGAGACCGTCAACGCATTCGGCGGAGCAATCGCTCTCGGCCACCCGCTGGGCTGCTCCGGTACCCGCATCACCCTGACCCTGCTCAACCGCCTGGAACAGGCCGGGGCGACGAAGGGCCTGGCGACCATGTGCGTGGGCGTCGGGCAGGGATCGGCGCTGCTGTTGGAGCGCGTGTGAGTGCCGGGGCAGACAGCGCCTCCCCGCTGCTCATCGAACGCCATTCCGACCGCACGATCATCCGCCTCAACCGGCCCGAGGTCCGCAACGCCATCGACCAATCGATGGTCGATGCTCTCCACGCCGTGTGCGCTGAACTCGAGGCCGAACCGAAGGTTGCGATCCTCACCGGCGCCTCCGGAGTCTTCGCCGCCGGTGCCGATATCTCGCAGCTGCGCAATCGGCGTCGCGATGATGCCCTGGCCGGGATCAACTCGAAGATCTTCTCCCGCATCCAGGAACTGCCGATGCCGGTCATCGCGCTGATCGAGGGATTCGCCCTCGGCGGCGGAGCCGAGCTCGCCTTCGCCGCGGACTTCCGCATCGGCACCCCGTCGACGAAGATCGGAAACCCGGAGACCGGTCTGGGCATCCTCGCCGCCGCCGGAGCCGCGTGGCGTCTGCGCGAACTCGTCGGCGAACCCCCGCCAAGGAGATCCTCCTCGCCGGACGGACCCTGCAGGCCGATGAAGCCAAAGCCATCGGATTGCTCAATGACGTCGTCGACCCCGAGGACCTCGAACTCGCCGGTCAGGCGCTGGCCGATCGGATCGCGAGCTTCGCACCCCTGGCCGTGCGCCTGAGCAAGTCGGCGTTCCACGCCCCGAGAGAGGCGCATCCGCTCATCGACAATGTGGCCCAGGCGGTCCTGTTCGAAACAGACGAGAAGTTCGCCCGCATGGACGTGTTCCTGTCCAAACGCGAGGCCAAGAAGGCGAAGAAGGCCGCCGAACAGGCGGCGAAGGAGGGCGACAACACATGAGCGAGCCCACAGCAGAAACCCCCACCGAGGCAGCCGGTACCACCGCCCGCGTCCCCGACGTCGTCGGCGTCTTCGGCGGCGGACGGATGGGTGCGGGAATCGCGCATGCCTTCGCCACCGCCGGCGCCCGCGTCATCGTCATCGAGAACACCGACGACACCGTGGCCGCCGCCAGGCAGCGCATCGACGCATCTACGAGTAAGTCGGCGTCCAAAGGCATCGAGGTGCCCGGAACCGTCATCGTCGACCGCGACCCGACCCTGCTCGACGAGGCCCTCCTCGTCGTCGAAGCCGTGCCCGAGATCGTCGAACTCAAGCAGGAGGTGCTCGCGACCATCGCGAAGCACGCTCCCGCCGCGAGCATCGGGACGAACACCTCGGCGTTGTCGATCGACGAGCTCGCTGCGGCCCTGCCGCGCCCGCAGGCGCTCATCGGGCTGCACTTCTTCAACCCGGTGCCCGTGTCCGGACTCGTCGAGGTCGTCGTCGGCACCCACACCGAACCGAAACTCGTCGACGTCGCCAAGGACTGGGTGACGGGGCTGGGGAAGACGGCGATCACGGTGAAGGACTCGCCCGGATTCGCCTCCTCCCGCCTCGGCGTGGCTCTCGCTCTGGAAGCGATGCGGATGGTCGAAGACGGCGTCGCCAGTGCCGAGGACATCGACCGGGCCATGACTCTGGGCTACCGGCATCCGGCCGGGCCGCTGAGGACGACGGACATCGTCGGGCTCGATGTGCGCCTCGGCATCGCCGAGCACCTCGCCGAAGAGATCGGCGAGCGTTTCACACCCCCGCAGATACTGACGGACAAGGTCGCCGCCGGCGAACTCGGCCGCAAGTCCGGGCAGGGTTTCTACACCTGGTGACATCCCCGCAACACGGACACGCAAAGGAGCATCCATGACCGAGATCCAGTTGAAGAACCGCGGCCCGATCGCCGAGATCGTCCTCGACGGACCCGAGTCCCGCAACGCTCTCGACGCGGACAACCTCCGCGATATCGCCGCCGCCGTGGCCAAGGTCGCCGAGGCGGTCCCGAACGTCCGCGCGCTCGTCATCCGCGGGGAGGGCAAGGTCTTCTGCTCCGGTCGTGACATCGCGAACGTCGACGTCGAGACCGACGATGCCCACGCCTTCCTCGCCGAGATCTTCGCCCCCGTCTTCCAGGCGATCCGGGCGCTGCCGATCCCCGTGATCGCGCAGGTCCAGGGCGCGGCACTCGGGCTCGGGTACGGAGTGGCCGCGGCCGCCGACATCATCGTCGCCGCCGATGACGCGAAGTTCGGGTCCCCGTTCGCCGCGATCGGTGCGATGCTCGATTCCGGTGCCCACCATGTGTTCCTCGACCGGGTCGGCTACCACCGGACGATGGACCTCATCATCACCGGAGACCTCATGACCGGCGCCGAGGCGGCCGCCACCGGGATCGTCTCCCGTGCGGTCCCAGCAGCGGAACTGAGCGACTTCGTCGAATCGAAGCTGGAGAAGATCGTCACCGGACCGGCCGAGGCCTTCGCCATGGAGAAGGGCTTCGTCCAGAAGCTCGCCGACGAACGCCCGAACCTCGCCGAGGTGCTGGCCCACGAGGCGGCCCTGCAGGAATCGGCGCGGCAGACCCCGGACTACGCCGAGGGATTCACGGCGTTCCAGGAGCGTCGAAAGCCGAACTTCGACTAAGACTCAGGGAGTTCAGGCGTCTCTGCCTGTGCGTGTTCGGCGTCTCGGGTGCGCTTCCATCGGCGCATCGTGATGATCGTCAACGCGATGACCAGTGCCCAGGAGATGCCCACTGCGATGCCGTTGAGGGCATTCGGCTCCCCGATGAAGGCACCGACGGCCACAAGTGAGAGCTGGCCCGGCAGGGACGAGATGACGGTGGCGCTGAGGAACGTGCGGTTGTCGATGCCCAGTGCCCCGCTGCCGTAGTTGACCGGCCAATACGGGAGCCCTGGCATGAGGCGCAGGGCGCACACTGCGTAGAAGCCGCCGCCGGTGAGCTTGGATTCGATCGTCTCGGCATGGGAGCCGAGCAGCCGCAGCACGGTGTCCCGGCCGAGCGCCCGAGCGATCCAGTACCCGATCCAACAGCCCGCGACGACGCCGATCATCGACAGCAGGGTGCCGAAGCCGACCCCGAAGATCAGGCCGCCGGCAGTGGCCATGATCGTCACGGGAATCGGTGTGGCGGCGACGCCCATGTAGATGAGGATGAAGACGGCGAAGCCCCAGAATCCGGCTGCCGCGATGTCGTTCTGCAGCACATCGACCGAAGGCAGGCGGACGTTGAAGACCGCCCACACTCCTGCCAGCAGGGCGAGAGCGAGGGCGATATTGCGCAGGATCGTCGGCCAGTCGAGGCGCCCCCGGCCCAGCCGGGTGCGGGGCGACCACTCCGCGGGCGAGGCGTCTTCGTGTCCGGGCATGGCCCGATCTTACGTCTCGCCCGGGGTGGTTGGGCAATCTCCGCCTCAGGCCGCGGGCCCCTCGGCCAGGGTCACCTCGGCGGTGTGGGTCTTACCGTCGGTGCCTGTCCACGTCACGGACACGGTGTCACCGGGCTTGTGCTCGGCGATGGCCTCGGACAACGAGTTGCCGTCGGTGACCTGGGTCGAGCCGATCTTCGTGATCGTGTCGCCGGCGGTCAGTCCCGCCTCGGCGGCCGGAGTGTCCTCATAGACTCCCGCGACGACGGCACCTGCGGTCTGCGACGATGCGCCCGACTGGCCGTTCGGACTGCCGTCTCCCGGCTGGATCGACTGGCTGCCCTGACCAGACCGGCCCGACTGGCCGCTCTGCGAATCCTGCTGGACCCCGATGCCGAGGAACGCCGGATATCCGAGCGTGTTCGTGGCTGTCTGCTGTCCGTTGATGATCGATTCGGCGGTCGTCAGCGCCGACTCGATGGGAATGGCAAAGCCGGTGACCACGGCACTGCCGGAGGAAGCCGCGGTGTTCATGCCGACGACCTCGCCTTCGTCATCGAGCAGCGCACCGCCGGAATCCCCGGAGACGATATCGGCCTGGACCTGGATCATGTCATCGAGCGTCTCCGAATCCTCGGTGCCCTGCGCGGTGGTGGTGACCGAAGCGCCGAGGTCGGTGACCGAACCGTCGGCGGCCTGGAGCACTCCGCCGCCCTCGGAGTTGCCGACGGCGGTGACGTCGTCGCCGACCGAGACGGAGTCGTCGTCGATCGTCGCCGTCTGCAGGTCCGCGGCGTCCTTGAGCTGGAGAACGGCCACGTCCTGCGTCGAATCCGAACCGACGACGGAAGCCTCGTAGGTCTTGCCGGTCGTGGCGACGGTGACGGAGATCTTCGTCGAATCGGCGATGACGTGGTTGTTCGTCAGCACCAGACCGTCCTTGCTCAGCACCATGCCGGTGCCGGCCGCCTCGGCGTTCTCATAGCCGAGCTGGGTGTCGATGAGGACGACTCCCGTCGACTCCTCGGTGCTGGCCGTGGATGCTTCCTGCTGTGTCGAGCCGTTGGAGCCCTGCCCGGTGTCCGGCGACTGTGAGCCGCCGCCGGGAGCGGTGCCTCCGGAGTATCCTCCCTGGCCGCTGCTGCCTCCCTGGCTGGGGTCGGTCGGCTGCCCGGTGAAGGGGATGGCCGACTGGGTGGTCCCGGCCGCGACCGTGCGGGCGTGGCCGGCAGAAGCTGCCGACAGGCCGGCGGCCGATCCGATGCTCAGCACCAGGGCCGCAGCGGCTCCGGTGACGGCCATGGCGAGTCGACGTCGGTGCGGATGGGTTCGGGATGAGGCTGCAGCCGTCCCTGTGCCGAATGCGTGTCCAGCGCCAGTGGCCGTATGTGCTGACTTCGTGCGCCTCGACTCGTTCATGGTCGTGCCCTTCTGTGCTGAGGAGGAGTTCCTGATAGCTCCTATTCAGCACCCGCACGCTGTGGCTGCGCTGTGGCGGGGCTGAGGCGAGGCTTCGATTCTGTGGGCCCGCAATGACAACGGCGGGTTCGCGGCTGCGTCGGGGCCGCCTCGGCGAGGTGGTCAGCCGGTGAAGATCGCGACGGCCTTGATCACGGTCAGGGACAGGCCCCAGAGGAGGCCGCCGACCACGACGACGGTGAGGACTGAGCCGACGGACTTGTAGGCGCCGCCGACCGGCGACTGCGGTGAGCCGGAGTCGGGGACGTGGGCGACGGAGGTGGAATCGTTCATGATCTGATCCTTCCTTCAGTTCTCTTCGAGGGCGGCGGCCTGCTTGGCCTTGACATCCTCTTCGGGTTCGAAGTGCTTCTCGCTGACCGGGCGGATGAGGGCATTGGCGATGAAGCCGATGACCAGCGCGCCGACCATGATGAACATTCCCGGAGTGTAGAGGGCGGGGCCTTCCTTCCCTGCCGCTTCTCCCGCCTCGACGACGGAGTTGACGATGAGCGGACCGGCCACACCGGCGGCCGACCAGGCGGTGAGCAGGGCGCCGTGGATGGCTCCGACCTGGTAGACGCCGAAGAGGTCCTTGAGGTAGGCGGGCACGGTGGCGAACCCGCCGCCGTAGAAGGAGATGATGACCAGTGTGGCCAGCACGAAGAGGATGAGCGAATCGCCGCCGAAGAGTGCCACGAGGAGGTAGAGGATCGCTCCGACGCCGAGGTAGAGCATGTAGTTGTTCTTCCGGCCGAGGTAATCCGACGTCGTCGACCAAATGAATCGTCCGCCCATGTTGCCGATGGAGAGCAGGCCGACGAAGCCGGCGGCCGCGGCGGCGGTGATGCCGAAGTAGGACTGGATCATCGGGGCGGCGTTCTCGAGGATGCCGATGCCTGCGGTCACGTTGAGGAAGAGGACGGCCCACAGCAGCCAGAACTGCGGTGTGCGGATGGCGTTGCGGACGGAGACGTTGCCCTTCGTCTGCATCGGCTTCGCCTTCACCTGTGACGGGTCGAAGCCCTTCGGGGTCCATTCGGGGTGGGGAACGCGGATGACGAAGGCACCGGCGGCGATGACCACGGCGTAGACGATGCCGAGGGTGACGAAGGTCGGTGTCAGACCCGCGACGAGGTGTTCGGGATCAACGCCGCCTCCGTAGAGGGCCATGAGCTGGTTCGACATCGGGCTGGCGATGAGCGCTCCGCCGCCGAAGCCCATGATGGCCAGGCCCGTGGCCAGGCCGGGGCGGTCCGGGAACCATTTCATCAGGGTCGAGACCGGCGAGATGTAGCCGATGCCCAGCCCGATTCCGCCGATGACGCCGTAGCCGAGGTAGACCAGCCACAGCTGACCGGCCACGATGCCGAGCGAGGCGACGAAGAAGCCGACGACCCAGCAGGCGCCGGCGGCGACCATCGAAGCGCGTGGGCCGTTCTTCTCCACCCACGGGCCGAAGACTGCCGAGGAGATGCCGAGCATGAGGATCGCGATCGAGAAGATCCAGCCGATCGAGACCTCACCGGTGTCGAAGTGGGACATGAACGGGATCTTGAAAACGCTGAATGCGTAGACCTGGCCGATGCACAGGTGGATGGCCAGAGCGGCCGGTGGGATCAGCCACCGGTTGAAGTTCTTCGGCGCAACGATTGCCGAGCGTGTGAGAATGGAAGCCACGGGAAGTCCTTTTCGTAAGTTGAACTCGTGTCACCGTCGACACCGGTCAGCGGACGGCACGTGCGGCCGACGGTCGATTGACCGACCGGAGAGTCCACCTCAGAGTTAGTTCCCCACACGGAAAATGCGAGGAACACTCAGCGTTTTCTTGAGAAAAGGCGTCAGTTTCTTGCCAAATGGGATGGAATCCGTGGCGTTCGGGCCTCAGAGGTGGATCGTGACGTCGGCCTGCTTGCGCAGCTTCTTCGCGTACTTCTGAGTCGCCTCGGTGGACTTCTGGTTCTTCACCTGCTCCTTGAGCTGAGGGCGCATCTCGTCGATCGGCGGCATCTCCTGCTGGCCCTGGCCGCCCTGCTGAGCCATCTGCTCCTGCTGGGACTTCGCCTGTTCGTAGGCCTGTCCGATCTCTTCGCCGGTGACTTCGAACTCACCGTATTCGTCCTCGATGAGCCCTTCGATCTTCAGCTGGTTCTTCAGCTCCGAGCGGACCTTCTTCTCATCCATGCCCTGGTCCTTCATGGCCTTGAGGAAGTCCTTCTCGGTCATCTGCCCCGATTTCGCGGACTCCTTGAGCCCCTTGTCGATGTCCTTGTCCGTGACTGAGATGTCGCGCTTGTCGGCTTCCTGGACGAGCACCTCGGTGCTCACGAGGTTCTCAGCGGTCTGCTTCTTCAGGCCCTTCTCATCGACCGGCTGGCCGGACTGCTGGGCCTGCATCTGCATCTGCTGATACTGGGTTTCGAAGAGGGGAACGAAGTCGTCCTTCGTGATTGTCTCGTCGTTGACTTCGGCGACGACCTTCGGAATGTCCTTCGTGTTCGGTTTGCCCTGTTGGTCCTGAGCGGAGTCGGCGCCGGGGGACTGTTCGGCCGCGGCCGAGGACTCCTTCGGCTTTGCTTCGTCGCCCTGACTTCCGCAGGCGGCCAACGCCACCACGGAGACGGACATGGCCAGGCCCAGCAGCCACCGGTTCGTTCGCACATTCACTCCTGCTCATCGGTTTCAGCCTGCCAGGCTAACAGGGGCGACTCCCCGACGAATGTGTGGAGTATGTGCGTCACTTGGCAAGAACGATTGCGGTCGGCAGGTTCGGGGAGGTCCCGGGCGTCTTCTGTTCGTCTCGGATTCGTCGTTAGGGCACTGACGGTCGGCCGCCTCGGCGGGTACACTGCGGCTACCGGAATCGCGCGGAGCACGGTCCGTGCCATCCGCAGCGAAGGGAGCCAAGCATGGAATCGACGTTTCGCGGGGTGTTCCTCACCTGCACCGATGCCGAGGCGACCGCCGCCTTCTATCGCGAGATCGCGGGGCTGCCGCTGACGACCGAGGGCGATGAGGAGTACACGTATTTCACTGTCGAGGCAGGGGGAGTGCAGGTGGCTCTGCATTCGGCCGAGGCGTTCGCCGACTACGCGTTCCCGCCTGCAGCCGAGTCGAATCTCACGCACCTGTACTTCCGGATTCCGGATCAGGCGGAGTTCCTGACGCGGATCAGACACGCGGGCACTCCGCTCGTGGCGGTCGACGATGTCGTCGTCACAGTCGAGGACCCCGATGGCCGGAAGGTCATGTTCGGCACGGCGTGAGGTGGGGCGGCGCATTGCCCCGCACGAGGTGAGTTCGCCGCCGGTCAGGCGCTCGGCTCGTAGGCCGAGTAGGTGATGCCGCTCGGGAAGGACTTCGCATCGATGAGCTTGAGGCGCGGCGGCCTGGCCGAGTGCGCTCCGTCGTGGAAGTAACCGCGTCCGCGGCCCTGCCACACCGGATAGGTGAACATCCGATACTCATCGACGAGTCCCTCCGCGATGAGTTCGTGGGCCAGGGTGATGCTGCCGGTGACGATGACATCGCGTCCCGGTGCCTCGCGCAGGTCAGCGACCGCGCGCAGCGGATCGGAGCTGATGATCTGCGTGTTCTGCCAACCCGGTTCGGTCAACGTCGATGACACGACGCGTTTGTCGACCTGATTGAGGTGGTCCGCGACTCCGGTGGTGTCATCGGTGGCGTTCGGCCAATAGCCGCGGAAGTCCACGAAGGTCTGCCGACCGAGCAGCAGCACGTCCTCGTTCGCGGACTGCCGCATGAGTTCGGCCGAGAGCTCTTCGTCCTGGGCCTGCGGATCGAACCAGTCGTCGAGCATCTCGACACGACCGTCGAGGGTGATGTTCTGAGTGATGATGATGCGCACGCTCGGTCTCCTCGTTGAGTGACGTGGGTAATCAACCCTACTTGCCCGCGTAGACCGGCAACAAGGGTGCGCCGACCAGCGGAGGGCATAGATTGGTAACAGCAGCCGACCGAAACCGGTCGAACCGAACCGCACGACACCCACACGATGAGGAGCCCCATGACCATCCCAGATTTCCGCACCGAAGCTCAGGGCCACCTTGGCGATCTCATTTCCCTGCGACGTAAGCTGCATGCGAATCCCGAACTCGGGTTCGACCTCCCCTTCACGCAGCGCACGGTGCTCGATGAGCTCGCCGGGCTGGGACTTGAGATCTCCACGGGGGAGTCGCTCACCTCTGTGGTGGCCGTCCTCAAGGGCGGGAGGCCCGGTCCCGCGGTGCTGCTGCGCGGCGACATGGACGCGCTGCCGGTCGTCGAGGACACCGGTCTGGACTTCGCATCGACGAATGGGAACATGCATGCGTGCGGTCACGATCTGCACACGGCCGGCCTCGTCGGCGCTGCACGCCTGCTCGCCGCTCACCGGGAGGAGATCCCCGGGTCGATCATCTTCATGTTCCAACCGGCTGAGGAGGTCGAGGGCGGGGCCGAGCCGATGATCGCCGAGGGCGTGCTCGAGGCAGCCGGCGTCCCGGTCGTCGCGGCCTTCGGCATCCACGTCGAAGCGGACGTTCGAGGTCGCTTCACGACGAAGGGCGGGCCGCTCATGGCCGGGTTCGCCGACCTCAACCTGACCATCCACGGAGCCGGCGGACACAGCAGCCAACCGCAGGCGACCCGCGACCCCGTGCCGGCACTCGCCGAGGTGGTGCTGGCCCTGAATACGATGACCGGCCGGTCCTTCGACATCTTCGATCCCGTCGTCGTCTCGGTCACCCAGCTCGAAGCCGCACAGGCCAGCAACGTCATCCCGGACTCGGCGAAGCTCACCGCTTCCATCCGCTTCCTCTCCGCCGAATCCGCTGCACTGCTGCAGGAGCGGGTGACGGAGATCGCCGAGAACATCGCCCGGGCTCACCGCTGCACCGCCGAGGTGGACTTCCAGGTGGGATTCCCCGTGACCGTGAA
Organism: Brevibacterium sp.; assembly: GCF_052105255.1. Taxonomy (NCBI): domain Bacteria; kingdom Bacillati; phylum Actinomycetota; class Actinomycetes; order Micrococcales; family Brevibacteriaceae; genus Brevibacterium; species Brevibacterium sp. The sequence goes on along the minus strand of NZ_JBQDYQ010000001.1, from coordinate 97,654 downwards.
CAACCCGGACGAGTCGGCGGTCGTGCTCGAGCGCTTGGGTTCGGTCTTCGGGGCCGAACGGGTCGTCGAGATGGAGCATCCGCGGATGGGGTCCGAGGACTTCTCCTACGTTCTGCAGAAGGTTCCGGGCACATTTGTGTTCCTCGGGGCGACGCCGGAGGGCATCGACCCGGACGCGGAGACGAACCACTCGCCCAGGGTGGTCTTCGACGACGGACTGCTCGGCGATCAGGCCGCGGCGCTCGCCCACCTGGCGTTCGCGCGGCTGGAAGATGAGGAGATGCGCTGACACAAATCGGTGGTCGCAAACGGATACCAAGGAGGTCCTGGAAGCTTCCGGCCACGAGGGAGTTTCGTCGCTGTGCCTCAGGAATCTTCGCGCAGGCGCGTCGAGAGGATGTACTGGGAAGTCGTGCGCAGGTGCTGGAGCGATTCCCTGACCAGGGGAGACCTGCGGCTGCCCGTTCTCACGGCGGCGATGATCTTCCGGCTCGGCCGCCCCGTGCCGCTGAGTCGGATTCGGCGAACATTGGCCTCTCCTGCGAGGCTGGCCAGTCTCGGTAAGAGGCTGACTCCGACCCCCGCACCGACCAAGGCCGCCGAGGTCTCCCACTCGACGGCTTCATGGGCCACCGTCGGCGTCACGCCAGCCGCGGTGAACGCGGCGACGAACAGCGAGTGGTACGGCGACCCGGGCCCGGCGGTGATCCACTCCTCTCCGGCGAGCTCGGCCAAGGTCACCGATTCGCGTTCGGCCACAGGGTGGTCGGCAGGCACCATGACGTCGAGCGGATCGTCGAGGAGGTTGATGCTCTCGAAGCGATCGTCGTCTTCGACCTGCACATTGCCCTGCATGGAAACGATGACCGCGAGGTCGATGCGTTCGGCGATGAGGAGTTCGAAGCAACGGGTCGGGGTCGCCTCGATGACGTGGACGTGGACCTCAGGGCGCGTCGTGCGCAGCTTCGCTGCTAAGGGCGCGAGGAGGTTCGACGAGGCGGTCGAGAAACCGCCGATGCCGAAGTGATTCGGGGCCTGTTCGCCGGCCCCGAGCGCGCCGGCCCTGATGTCCTCCCACTCGGCCGACAGGGCATCAGAGCGGCGCACGAGGTAGCGTCCTGTCGCGGTCAGCCGCAGCCCGCGTCCGTCCTTGACCAGCAGCGTCATTCCCAGGCTCTGCTGCAGCTCACGCAGCTGGCCGGATACGGCAGACGGCGAGTATCCGGTGAGCTCCGCGGTGGCGGCGACGGTGCCACAGGCGGCGAAGGTTCGCAGGGTCGTGAGTCGAGGATCGAGCATGGTTCACATTATGCAGTTATTCCGCATGATATTGGACAAAATCTCTCGCTTTTCCTGCAAAGTCGAGATCGCTATCGTTGGCTACGTGATCGCGCTCACATGGCTCGGTCACTGCGGTGTACGACGCTGAGGTGTGTCGCCCGTCGTCCGGCCGCAATCGGCAGACATCCAGGGAGATGAGAATTGACCGCTACCAATCTGGCACCGACGAAGAAGGGCTTCCCTGCGGGCTTCAGCGAAGAGAAGCTCGACGAGATCCGCGTCCGACTCGACACCCGTCGGGTCGGTTTCTCGCTCGAGGCACCGTTCTACACCGATGACAACCTCTTCAACCTCGACATGCAGGGCATCTTCGGTCAGCATTGGGTCTTCGCCTGCAGCGTCGCCGAGATCCCCGAGCCGGGTGACTATGTCACGCTCGACTACGGTCCGTACTCCCTCATCGTCCTGCGAGGCGACGATGGCGGCGTCAACGTCCTCCACAACGTCTGCCGCCACCGCGGGGCACGAGTCCTCACCGATGCGCAGGGAACGACGGGCAACCTCGTCTGCGGCTACCACTCGTGGACGTACTCTCCCGAGGGCGACCTCATCCACGCCTCGGCGCCGGGGGAGATGACCTTCGACAAGTCCTGCTACGCGCTCAAACGCGCGCACGGAAAGATCGCCGCCGGACTCGTGTTCATCTGTCTGGCCGAAGAGCCGCCGACGGACTTCCACGAGACAGCGACAATCTTCGAACCCTATATCGCCCCTCATGAGCTGGCGAAGACGAAAGTCGCCTATCAGCAGAACATCGTCGAAGAGGGCAACTGGAAGCTCGTGATGGAGAACAACCGCGAGTGCTACCACTGCGACGGCCATCCGGAGCTCGCGTGCTCGCTGTTCCCGACCTGGGGGCTGACCGACGAGACGATCCCGCCGCACCTCGAAGACGCCTGGGACCGCAACCAGCAGGCGCAGGCCTCCCTCGAATACCGCTGCCGCCGCTACGGCCTGCCCTATGAGGTCGTCGAAGAACTCGACACCCGCGTCGGCGGCATCCGCATCTCCCGCGAATCGCTCGACGGAGCGGGGGAGTCCTTCTCTGCCGACGGGCGCCGGCTGTCGAAGAAGCTGCTCGGCGATCTGCCGGACTTCCGCCTCGGTCGCTGCTCGTTGCATCTGCAGCCGAACTCGTGGTTCCACCTCCTCGGCGATCACGTCATCACCTTTGCGGCATTCCCGATCAGTGCCTCGAAGACCCTCGTGCGCACCACTTGGCTCGTCGCCGACGACGCCGTCGAAGGCGTCGACTATAACCTTGCGGCCCTCACTCACACCTGGAAGCAGACCAACCTGCAGGACAAGGCCTTCGTCGAACTCTGCCAGCAGGGAGCGGCGAGTCCGTTCTATGAGCAGGGTCCGTACATGAAGAGCGAATACCAGGTCGAAGCCTTCATCAACTGGTACGTGCAGCGGACGCGGGAGCACGTCGGATGAGATCGTCCGCTGTGCCCGCGCTGCCGCTGGCCCAGCGGGTGCGCGGACTGGAGATGCCCTGGAACCGTGTGCTCTCTTCCGCTTCGGAGGCGGCCGGAGCCGCCACCGCGCTGGGACCGTGGCACCCGCAGGAATTCGCCGCCGAATGTGTGGAGACCATTCCCGAGGCGGGAGGGATGATGGTATTCGTCTTCCGTCGCATGGATGGGGCGCCCCTGGCGTTCCGGTCGGGGCAATACATCAATATCGACTTCCCCATGGACGGACCGAATGCCGAGCCGGTGTCGCGCAGCTATTCGATCTCCTCGGCCCCGACCGAGCCGTGGACGTTCTCGATCACGATCAAACGCGACCCCAAGGGAAAGGTGTCGCCCTGGGCGCATGACCACCTCCGCCCCGGCGCCGTCCTCGACATGCTCGGCCCGGTCGGCGCCTTCCACCTCGCCGATTACGACCGGCGAGCACGGTTCCTGCTGCTCGCGGCCGGAGCCGGAATCACTCCGCTGATGTCGATGGTCCGGACCGTCCATTCGCTGCCCGGCCAGGCCGATGTCGTCCTCCTCTACCACGGAGCCGCACCCGACTCCTTCGCCTTCTCCGAGGAACTCGACTTCCTCGCGAACGTGGATTTCCGGATCAAGGTCATCTACTGCCTCGGCGATCGGGAATGCGGCGACGAATGGGAGGGACGCACGGGACGGCTCTCGACTGCACTGCTCGAGGAGCTCGTGCCCGACGCCAACGGTCGGCAGTTCTTCGCCTGCGGCCCGGAGGGCTACCTCAACTCCGCGACCGAACTGCTGCGCGAAGTCGGCGTCGACGACACCTCGGTGTTCATGGAGTTCTTCTCCGGCGACCGTGAGATCCGTGCCGAATACGCCGAGGAAGTCGCCATCGCCGGCGAGATCGCAGAGGAGATCGCGGCGACGACCGAGGAGTACTTCGAGTCCCAGCCCGCCGCGCTGGATCTGTACGAACCCGAATACGACGCCGACGGACCGTTAGAGGCCGTCGGCGCACCGACCGAAGCGGTCGACGCCGAGGCGGTCGTGCCCGTCGACGACGATGTCGAAATCGAGGTCATCGGCGTCACCGATGAGAACCTCGCCGAGGCAGGGCTCGGACCCGCGTCCGACGCTGGGTCCGCGGTCTCGGCTGGGGATGGGTCGGCCGCCTCGGCGGGGGAATCGGGCGACGATGACGAAACGGAGGTCGTCGACCCGGCAGCACTGCCTACTGTGGGGCAGGGTGAGCACACGATGTCGTTCGTGCGCACCGGCCTCAACGTCTGCGTCGGGGAGGACGAAACTGTCCTCCAGGCCGCGAGGAAGGCGGGAGTGACAATCCCCGCGAACTGTCAGGAGGGCATGTGCGGATCCTGCAAGGTCGTCAAGCTCGACGGCGATGTCGAGATGAACCATCTGGGCGGAATCCGCGCCAGAGAGATCGATGCGGGGAAGTTCCTGCCGTGCTGCTCGACGGCGAAGACCGACCTCGTCATCGACGCCTGAGTCGGCGGGCCGACAGCCCGTGCGACCACACCACCCACGGATTTCAACACCACCACGCAAGGAGTACTCAGTGCCGATCTCATCACCACGAGTCATCATCATCGGAGCCGGCATCGTCGGCGCCAACCTCGCCGACGAACTCGCGCAGCTGGGCTGGACCAACACCCTCGTCATCGAACAGGGCCCGCTGACCATCCCGGGCGGCTCAACCTCGCACGCACCGGGACTCGTCTTCTCCTCGAACGGGTCGAAGTCGATGACCGAGTTCGCGCAGTACACGATCGAGAAACTCACCTCGCTCAAGGACGCCGACGGCCGCGGCTCGTTCCTGCCCGTCGGCGGACTCGAGATCGCCACCACCGAGGACCGGCTGCAGGATCTGCACCGTAGGGCCGGATGGAACCGGTCCTATGGGGTCGACGCCGACGTCATCGACGCCGACGAATGCGCGAAGCTCTTCCCCATGCTCAACCGGGACATGGTCCACGGCGGACTGCTCACTCCGGGTGACGGTCTCGCATTGGCGGCGAAGGGCACGCAGCTCGTCATCGACCGTGCTCGTGCCGCAGGTGTCGAATTCCGTGATCGGACCACGGTGACCGACATCGAGACCACAAGCGGTCGCGTCAGCGCCGTGATCTGCGGCGATGACCGGATTCCCGCCGATATCGTCGTCTCCTGCGCCGGATTCTGGGGACCGAAGATCGGTGAGATGGTGGGCACCCCGATTCCGCTGCTGCCGCTGGGCCACCAATTCGCCTGGACCACCGAGGTGCCGTCATTGGTGGGGGCGAACGAACTGCCGGCCGGAGCGAAGCGACCCATCCTGCGCTACCAGGACAAGGACCTGTACTACCGCGAATGGGGCGAGCGGATCGGCATCGGCTCCTACGCCCACCGCCCGATGCCCGTTGACCTCGACACCCTGCAGGTCTACTCGCCGGACGAGATCACCTCTGAAAAGATGCCCTCGAGTCTCGAGTTCACTCCGGACGACTTCGCCCCCGAATGGGAGGCGACGAAGACTCTGCTGCCCGAGCTCGCACAGACGCAGATCCAGCGCGGCTTCAACGGCATCTTCTCATTCACCCCGGACGGCGGTTCGCTGGTCGGACAGTCCCGTCAGGTCGACGGATTCTTCGTCGCCGAGGCGGTGTGGGTGACCCATGGCGCCGGTATCGCCCGCGCCGTGGCTGAGCTCATCGCCGAAGGACGGTCGAAGACCGACCTGTCCGGCATCGATCTCAACCGTTTCGAGGATGTGCAGACGACTCCGGACTACGTCAGCGAGACCTCTCAGCAGAACTTCGTCGAGATCTACGACATCATCCATCCTCTGCAACCACGGGTCTCCCCGCGTGACCTGCGCTCGAGCCCGTTCCGGAGGCAGCAGGAGGAACTCGGTGCGTTCTTCTTAGAGACCTCCGGCTGGGAGCGGCCGCACTGGTTCGACGCGAACGCCGCACTGCTGTCGGAGATGCCGTCCGAGTGGGCGGCACCAGAACGCGACTCCTGGGCGGATCAGTTCCACTCGCCCGTCGCCGCAGCCGAAGCGTGGAAGACCCGCACCTCGGTGGCGATGTTCGACATGACCCAGCTCAAACGCTTCGAGGTCACCGGTCCCGGTGCCGGCGAACTGCTGCACGGGATGACCACCTCGTCGATGCTGCGCAAACCGGGAGCGGTCAGCTATACGCTGCTGCTCGATGAGGCCGGAGGCATCACGAGCGACATCACGGTCGCGATCCTCGACGAGGAGACCTACCAGGTGGGAGCGAACTCGAACATCGACCTCGCTTATGTTTCGCGGGCGGCCCGGCACCAGTCGGCGGCCGACCCCTCGAAGTGGGTGTCAGTGCGGGAGACGACGCCGGGCACCTGCTGTATCGGCCTGTGGGGTCCGCTGGCCCGGGACGTCATTGCGAAGCTCACGGACGAGGACTTCAGTGATGCCGGGCTGAAGTACTTCCGTACCAAGCCCGCGGTCCTCGGGGGAGTGCCGGTGACGGCGATGCGCCTGTCCTATGTCGGCGAACTCGGCTGGGAAATCTACACCTCCGCGGATCTGGGATCGCGACTGTGGGACGTGCTGTGGGAGGCCGGTGAGGAGTTCGGAATCATCGCGGGAGGTCGTGAGGCCTTCAACTCGATGCGCCTTGAGAAGGGGTTCCGATCCTTCGGCACCGACATGACCAGCGAACACGAACCGGTGCAGGCCGGACTCGGATTCGCAGTCAAAGCCTCGAAGACCGACGACTTCACCGGCAAGGCCGCGCTGGAGTCGAGAGCCGCAGCCGCGACGACGAAGCTGACCTGCCTCACCCTCGATGTGCCGTCTGACGTCGTGCTCGGCAAGGAGCCGGTGTACGTGGTCGGTGGGGAACGCTCGGGCGATGCGGACGGCGGGGGCGCCTCGGCGAAGTCGGACGGGTCGGACGGATCGGGTGTCGCGGACGGCTACGTCACCTCGGCGGCGTATGGATACTCCATCGGGAAGTCGATCGCCTACGCCTGGCTGCCGAACACTCTGTCGGTCGGTGACGCCGTGGAGATCGAATACCTCGGGCGCCGCCTGCCGGCCACAGTCACCGCCGAGCCGCTCTTCGACCCGGAGATGACTCGCCTCAAGGGGTGACTTGATGTCTCCTGTGGGCGGATCCGCCACGATATTCGCGGCGATATCGAGGTGGATCCACCCGCAGGAGACACGCTGCGCTTCTGAGGCGAGAGCCGGGACGTGGATCACACCAATGTTCCATATGGTGGATTTTCTTTGACCAGCTGGTGGGACCGGGAAAGTATGAGAGGACAGTGCTCGTTCCGCAGAGCCCGGTACCCGAAGGAGCGTCCATGTCCTCACCTGCGATCATCGGCTGGTCCCACGGCAAGTTCGGCCGGTCCGAATCACCGCTGCCCCAGATGATGGCCGACGTCGCCCGCGACGCCATCGCCGAGGCGGGATTGGAACCGGCCGACATCGACGTCATCCACGTCGGCGTATTCAACAACGGACTCTCCCGCCAAGGCTTCGAAGCCGCATTGCCGGGCACCGTGTTCCCCGAACTCGCGCGCAAACCCGCACACCGCCACGAGAACGCCTGCGCTACCGGTTCCGCCGCGATCTTCGCAGCCCACGACTCCATCGCCGCCGGCCGCCACAAGACCGCCCTGGTCATCGGCGCCGAACGCATGACCCAGGCATCCGGCCACGACGTCAACGAAGTGCTGCTCAGCGCCAGCTTCCGGGAAGAGGAAGAGCACTATAAGTCCTTCGCCGGAGTCTTCGGCGAGATCGCCCGCCAGTACTTCGACCGCTACGGCGACCACTCGGAGACACTGGCGAAGATCGCCGCGAAGAACCACGCCAACGGATCGCAGAATCCGCTGGCGCACATGCAGAAGGACCTCGGCTTCGATTTCTGCAACACTGTGAGCGAGAAGAACCCCTTCGTCGCCGAACCCCTCCGCCGCACCGACTGCTCGATGGTCTCCGACGGGGCCGCGGCGCTGGTGCTGGCCGCCGAGGATGTCGCCGCCTCCGCGCCGCAGGCCGTGACGTGGAGAGGCATGGGCAACGCCAACGATGTCCTGCCGCTGTCCCAACGCGACCCGCTCGAGATGGCCGGAGCCCGCGCGGCCATGAACCAGGCGCTCACGGCCGCCGGCGTCGCTATCGACGACCTCGATTTCCTCGAAACCCACGACTGCTTCACCATCGCCGAACTCCTCGAATACGAAGCCTTCGGACTCGCCGCCCCCGGGCAGGGCCACACCCTGCTCGACGACGGTGCCACCGAGGTCGGCGGTCGCCTGCCCGTCAACCCCTCCGGCGGACTCAAGGCCAAAGGCCACCCCATCGGCGCCACCGGTGTGTCCATGCACGCGCTTGCCGCCGCTCAGCTGACCGGGCGCTCGCCCGGCATCCAGATCGAGGCCCCGGATCTCGCCGGTGTCTTCAATATGGGCGGCGCCGCCGTGTCGAACTTCGCCTCCGTCCTCGAACGCGTCCGCTGATGCGCGCCATCTCCCAGACGTCCCCGGCCAAGGACTTCATCCCCACACCTCGGCGCGGGGTCAACGTCTCCCACTTCCTCACGCAGACGGCCCGCCGGATCCCCGACCGCCTCGCCGTCGTCGACGACGACCACGGGCAGCGCTGGACCTGGGCCGAACTCGACGCCCGCGCCGAAGCGCTCGCCGCCGCCCTCCAGTCCGGTGGAGTGGACCGCCGCGACACCGTCCTCCTCGTCTCGGGCAACCACGCCGAGATGATCCAGTCGTTCTGGGGGATTCTGCGCTCCGGCGGCGTGATCGCCCCACCGAACGCAGCCCTGTCGACCGAAGAGCTGCTCGGCATCAGCGTCGAGGTGGCCCCCGCCGCCGTCATCGCCGACCGCGCCCATGCGGACTTCGTCACAGCCCTCAAAGACACCGGCTTCACCGGTCCCGTCTTCTGGATCGGCGACCTGCCCACGGCTCAGGCGGCAGCCGCACCGGCAGAGGCCATCGACTCGGCAGTCGACGAGGACGACCCCTGCTGGTACTTCTTCACCTCCGGGTCGACCGGGCGACCCAAGGCCGCGACGTTCACGCACCGCCACCTCGGCGCGGTGCTCATCAACCATCGGTGCGATCTCTTCCCCAACGAGGATGAGACCGGAGCGTCCCTTGTGCTCGCACCGCTGTCGCACGGAGCGGGCATCCACATGCTCGGGCAGGTCTTCGGCGGCACTCCGTCGATCATCCACCCCGGCGGCAAGCCCAGCGTGGAGTCCCTGTGGCCGGCCATCGATGCCTACGGGATCACGAACGCCTTCACCGTCCCGACCATCCTCAACCGCATCGCCGCCGGCTACCCAGAAGGCCGCGGACCCGAGGATCACACCCTTGAGCGCGTCATCTACGCCGGAGCCCCGATGCTCGGAACCGACCAAGCCCGGGCGCTCGAGAGGCTCGGACCCTGCCTCGTCCAGTACTTCGGACTCGCCGAGGTGACCGGAGCGATCACGATCCTCCGCCCCGAGGACCACGGAGCCATCCCCGTCGACGACGCCGGCATCGGCACCTGCGGCCGCGCCCGCACCGGAGTCGAGATCGCCATCGTCGACGAGACCGGCACGCAGCTGCCCGCTGGTGTCCAGGGCGAGGTCTGCGTGGCCGGACCGACCGTGTGCGCCGGCTACCTCGGTCGCCCCGATGCCAACGCCGAATCCTTCGCCGGCGGACTCTTCCACACCGGCGACGTCGGCTACCTCGACGACCGCGGATACCTGTTCCTCACCGGCCGCAAATCCGATATGTACATCTCCGGCGGATCGAACGTCTACCCCCGCGAGATCGAGGAGCTCCTCCTCACCGACACCGAGGTGGCCCAGGCCGTAGTCGTCGGCGTGCCCGACCCGCAGTGGGGCGAGATCGGCGTGGCCGTCATCGAACGCGCGAAGGCGCCGGCCGGTGCCGAAGGTGGTGTCGGTGGCGGCGATCGGGCCGGTGCCGCGAATACAAGCAACATCGCCGACTTGGCCGAGCGGCTGACCGCGCTGTGCAGGTCCGGCTTGGCCAAGTACAAGGTGCCCAAGGAGATCCACGTCGTCGAGCAGATGCCGGTCACCGCCTACGGCAAACTCGCGCGCAAGGAACTCAAGGCCGAATACTCACAGGGACGAGGCAGCGCACGATGACCACGACAGACACGGCAGCCGTGTCAGGGCCGGCAGGGAGGTTAGTCGGCACGACGATCATGGCCATCGGCTGCGGCACTCCGGACGGGGAGGTGAACAACGGCTTCGCCGCGGCCATCGGATTCCTTCGCGAGGGGGCGAAGGTCTGCATCGTCGACCGTGACCCAGGTGCGCTTGACGAAGCGACACGGGCCCTCGCCGAGGCGGCCGCCCGGGCCGACTCGAACGGGGCGGACACCACCGGGCGGTGCCACCTCGGTGGGGCCGCTTTCGCCGCCCAGGTCGATCTCGCTGCGCAGCTGACCACGGTCGTCGCCGACGTCGGCGACGAGGACTCCCTGGCGGCGGCGTTCGCCCATTGCACCGACCGCCTCGGCGGGCCCACCGTGCTCCATTACAACGTCGGCATCGTCGTCAACGGAGGAGTCGACGACCTCGCCACCGACGGCTTCCGCCGAGCCCTCGACATCAACCTCACCGGGGCGTTCTCGGCGATCAAGCATGCTCTGCCGCATTTGCGCGCGGCCGGGCACGGGTCGATCATCACGGTGTCCTCGGTCGGCGGGATGCGGTATATGGGCTATGACTACCCGGCGTATGCGGCGTCGAAGGCCGGGCTCATCGAACTGACGAAGGCCGTCGGCGCGCAGTACGCCTCCGAAGGCATCCGCGCGAACTCGATCGCCCCGGGCCTCATCGAGACCCCGCTCATCCACCGCTCGATCAGCGGTCACTATGACTCGGTCGAGGAGATGCTCGCCGCCCGGCACGCCCTATCCCCGACCGGGACGATGGGCCGACCCGAGGACGTCGCCGACCTCGCGGTGTTCCTCGCATCACCCGAATCGACCTACATCAACTCCACGCTCATCCCCGTCGACGGGGGACTGACCCATTTTGCGGGGATGCCGAAACGATGACGCGCACGGACGTGTGCACGGTTCGGGGCGACTCGGTGGCGGAGAACCCGGCGAACATGGCGGGGAACTCGAGTGTGAATGGAACGGCCGCCTCGGCGAGGGACTGCGCCGCGGTCGGGGCCTGACCCCGCCGAACTCAACGACAGTGAAATCACGGAAATCAAGGAGGCAATGGTGCCGAGAACACGGACGACGAGGACGATGCTCGTCTGGTCCGCCGTACTGATGGTGTGCGCCCTGCTGCTGGCGGGGTGCGGAACGAACTTCGGCACCACCGACGACGGCAAGCAGCGCTACCGCTGGAAGATGACGGTGACGACGGGCTCGACGAGCACGTGGTACCTCGCGGCACAGAAGCTGGCGAAGGACCTCGAGGATGAGACCGACGGTCGGATCACGATGAAGATCTTCACGAGCGAACGGCTCTCCGCCGGCGAACCCACCGCCGGGGTCGAACAGCTCATGGACGGTGCGAAGGACTTCTCCTACAACTCGCCGATCATCTACGCGGGCGTCGACCCCCGCTTCGGCGCCGTCACCGCGCCCTTCGTCTTCGACTCCGTCGAGGACGGACAGAAGGCGCTCGCCGGTGCCGGCGGGCAGGTGTACAAGGACTACCTCGCCGAGCGCGGAGTCCACCTGCTCGGTTTCGGCGAATCCGGGATGCGGCAGCTGACGAACACGCACCGGCCCATCCATACCCCCGAGGACATGCGGGGCATGAAGTTCCGCATCCCCGGCTTCGGCATGTACACCGACCTCTACCGGCAAATCGGCGCGAACCCGACGACGATGCCCTTCAGCGAGGTCTTCACCGCGCTGCAACAGGGTGCCATCGATGGGCAGGAGAACCCGATCGACGTCATCTACTCGGCGAACCTGCAGGAGGTCCAGCCGTACCTGACGTTGTGGAACTACTCCTACGACCCGCTCATCCTCGGCGTCAACAAGGATCTCTTCGACTCCCTGGCGCCCGAGGATCAGAAGCTCGTGACCCGGCTGGCCGGTGATGCGAACGCGTTCCAGATCAAGAAGAACCGGGACGGTGAGTCCGAGCTCATCGACAAACTCAAGGAATCCGGTATGGAGGTCAACGAACTCAGCGACGAGGAGAAGGACGCCTTCCGCGCGAAGCTGGGTCCGATCTACAGCGAATACCGCAAGGTCTGGGGACCGGACATGGCCCAGGCGTTCATCCCGAAAGGACTGTGAGATGAGAGTCATCAGATTCTTCGAGGACTGGGTCGTCATCGCCTCGTTCGTGGTGATCGTGATCGTCACCTTCGTCAACGTCCTCTCCCGCTACATCTTCAAGGCCTCGCTGGCCTTCTCGGAGGAGATCACCATCAACCTCCTCGTCGTTCTCACAATGATGGGAGCTGTCGTCGGGATCCGCCTCGGCGCGCATCTCGGGTTCACCTACCTCGTCGAGAACGCGAAGGCAGGGACCCGCCGCGGACTGCTCTTCACCGGCACCGTACTCATCGTCGTCTTCCTCGCCGTCCTCCTCATCTGGGGCGGGGAGATGACGATCGCGCAGGGGCTGCGCGGCCGGGCGACCCCATCGCTGGGCATCCCGCAGTGGCTGTTCACCCTGTCCATCCCGTTGGCCGGCCTGCTCGGAATCATCCGCAGCATTCAGGCCCTGCGGACGGCACTGCACGAGGACACCTCCGCCGAGGCGGTCGTCGACAGGCTCGCCGGTGAGGCGACCCCGACCGTCGATTCGTCCGAATTCTCAGCCGATGCCGAAGGAGGCCGGAAATGATCGCGCTTCTGCTCTTCGGCAGCTTCTTCCTCTTCCTCGGCCTCGGGATCCCCGTCGCCTTCGCCCTCGGCCTGTCCGCCGTCGTCACGCTTGTGACCACCGACGGCTTCCAGGTCCTCGACGTCGTGCCCTCGGTGATGTTCCCGTCGATGAGTTCGGGCACGCTGCTGGCGATCCCTTTCTTCATCCTCGCCGGCATCGTCATGCAGTACACCGGCATCTCGCAGCGGCTCGTCGACCTCGCGTTCCTCATCTTCGGACGCCTGCGCCACGGCCTGGCCGCGGTGACGATCATCTCCGCGTTCTTCTTCTCCGCGATCGCCGGATCAGGGCCGGCCACCGTGGCCGCGATCGGTGCGATCCTCATCCCCGCGCTCGTGCGCAACGGGTACCAGAAGAAGCATGCGGTCTCCCTCGTCGCGGCCTCCGGTTCGATGGGCATCGTCGTGCCGCCGTCGATCGCGTTCATCATCTTCGCCGTCGTCGCCGCCGAGTTCGGCAAGATCTCGATCTCCCGGCTGTTCATCGCCGGCATCGCGCCCGGCATCATCATGGCGCTCGCATTCTTCATCGCCGCCCTGTTCGTCCCTCGGGTGCGTGAGCTCGCCGGTCTGCCGGTGAGGGCCAAGACCGGCGCCGAGGCGACGTCGACTGCGGCGGGTTCTGATTCCGCCGGCAACGGCGGTTCGGGAGACGGTGCGGCAGGCGACGGTGCGGCAGCGGGGAAGACTCAGCTGCTGACGACGAACGGGAAGGCCGCCTCGGCGAGTTCCGGATCGTCCGGATCGGACGTCGGAACTGTCGATCCGACGGTCACGGACCATCACGACGGCGGGTTCGGCGAGTTCATGTCCGCGCTGATCAAGGCCATTCCCGGACTGCTCATTCCGGTGATCATCCTCGGCGGGATCTACGGGGGAATCTTCACGCCCACCGAGGCGGGAGCCGTCGCATCCGTCTACGCGCTCGTCGTCGGGGTGTTCGTCTACCGGGAGCTGACCTGGAAAGACATGCCGAAGGTATTCCTCGAGTCCGGGGTCTCGACCGCGGTCATCATGGTCATCGTCGGCGTGGCCAGCCTCTTCTCCTATGTCATCACCGTCGAGGGGGTGGCCGGCCGGATCTCGACGGCGGTGCTGGACGTGACGGACAACAAGTACCTCATCCTCGCGGTGATCACGATCATCCTGCTCATCGTCGGGGCCTTCGTCGACGCGATCAGCGCCTTCTACCTGTTCGTCCCGATCCTCGTGCCGATCCTCATCGGCGTGGGCGTGGACATGACGACGATCGGCGTGTTCATGACCGTCAACCTCGCCATCGGTCTGTTCACCCCGCCGGTCGGGCTCAACCTGTATGTGGGCGCGGGCATCGGGAAGATCAAACTCGAGGAGGTCGCGCGCGGAATCATGCCGTTCCTCATCTGCGCGATCATCGCTCTGCTGCTCATCACCTACATCCCGGCGATCTCGAACTGGCTGCCCGACCTGCTCGGGGTCGGATAGTTCGGTCTGCCAGCTGTCGGGGTCGGCGCCTGCGGGCGTCGGCCTCGGCCGGCGGGCCCGGGCTGCCGTTTTCACATCATCTCAAGGAGAACCATGGAACCGTATCTGCTCACAAACAAGACGGCCCTGGTCACCGGTGCCGCGCAGGGCATCGGCCTGGCCATCGCCACCGCGCTGGCCAGGCGGGGCGCCTCGGCCGGCATCGTCGATCTCAAAGGCGCCGAAGAGGCTGCGGCGTCCTTGGCCTCGGAGTACCCGGACCAGCGGTTCGCGGCGTTCTCCCTCGACGTCCGCGACGCCGACGAGGTGACGGCGGCGGTGGGATCGTTCGTGTCGACTTTTGGGCAGCTCGACATCCTCGTCAACAATGCGGGCACGGCCGCACGCATCGGCATCGATGAGATCACCGCCGAACAGTGGCAGCGTGACATCGAGACCAACCTCGGTGGGACGTTCAACTTCATCAAGGCCGCCGTCCACCCGCACATGTGGGAGGCCGGGAGCGGGTCGATCATCAACATCTCGTCGATCTCGGGCATCAACGGCGGAGCCGTCTCCGAGGGGGAGGCCGGTGCCCGCTCGGGGCCGGCCTACGCGGCGAGCAAGGGCGGGATCATCGCCCTGACGAAATGGGTCGCCAAGGAGTACGGACGCCGCGGCATCCGCTGCAACTCGGTGGCACCCGGCCCGGTCGAATCTGCGCTCACAGTCGGCCAGACCTACGACACCTCCGGACAGGCGCTCGACCGTATGGGGCAGCCGGATGAGATCGCCGAGGCGGTCGCCTACCTCGCCACCGACGGCGCCGCGTTCACGACGGGGCAGATCCTGCGGGTTGATGGAGGGGCCGTGATGTCGTGAGCGTTTGACGCTTTTGGGCGCGAGCAGACGATCCCCGCATCATTTTCAGGATGATGCGGGGATCGTTGTCTCTGCGGGCCTGTCTGGATGGGCGACGTGTTCGGTCAGTCGGTGCGGCGGACGAAGAGTTCGAAGGTCACGGCCACGGGGTTGGCTTGAGGTTCGAGAGTGCCTGGGCTGACCTCTCCGGCGACGTCGATCACTTCTCCGGCGAGGGACACTTGCGGGTCTTCGCTCTGCGCGCCGGTCACGGTGCCGCTCAGATGTGTGAATTCGACGGCGGGCCACGGAGCGGTGCCATCGGTGAACACGGCTCCGGTCGTGCTGCCGAGACTCGCGACCACCTCGGCGGAGTCGAAGCCAGCGGTTCGGCAGACGGCGAGGACCGCCTCGTCGAGGATCTCACCGGGACGGATCCGGGTGACGACGGCTTCAGCCGGTCGGGCCGCCGCGGCGAGATCGGGCGCGGTTGAAGAGGACGCGGTGGTGTGTGCCGGTGTGACCGGGTGCGGTGCGAAGGCGGAGAACCCTGTCTCGGGATCAACGTCGCTGATCAGGTGGGCATCGGGCAGGGCGAAGAGCCGGATCGTCAGCCCGGACGGTCCTGCCAGGGTGCCCGGCAAAAGGTGTCCGCCTTTGGTTTGGCCGTCCGCACCGGTCCATGAGGCGTGGACGTGGCAGAAAGGTTTGCCCTCACGAAAGCCGATCGTCGCAGATGAGTGCCGAAGTTCCGTGGGGTTGTCGACGCTGAATGCTTCGGTGAAGGACATCGGGTGCTCGGCGTCGGGGCCGTAGGCCGGATGGACATAGTCGATGTGGCCGAACTGTCCGGAGACAAACTCGGCCATGATGCCGGGAACGGCGAAGTCGGTCAGGGATGCTTCGAGTGCGCTGAACAGGTCCGCGCCCTCCGGCAGTTCGAGGACATGCTCGGTGCAGCGGGTCGGGGCGGAGACGATGCGGGGGCTTTGTTGTGGACCCGCGTGGACGACCGCAGTTCCGGGTGCCTTCAGCGGGAAGGTCGGCTGCTGCAGTGCTGTCGTCTCGGCTCCATTGCTCATGTCTCGATTATCGTCGGCGGCCAGCGTCAATGTCGCCGAGAATCCAAGTGGTGGAACGTGAACTTAGGCGTTCGAGGCAACGGCGGCGGTCGCCTCGGCGCGGGTTCGTCTCTTCTTCTCGCCGACGTGGCCGATCACGGCTGCGGCGGCGATCATGACGGCGACGAGGGCGATGCCGATCCACTGATTGAGCATGAGCGTGGCGGCTCCGGCCAGCGCGCCGATGAGGATGAGGGCGACGGCCAGTGCTCGGCGGATCCAGCGGACGTTGTCACCGCCGGCCAGGCTCGAATCGGCGGCGAGGCCGACGATCGTCGAGGTCACGACCACGGTGGTGACGTCGGTGATCTTCATCTTCCGCGCGGCCGCGGCCTGCGCACCCATGAGCGCGGACAGGGCGGAGGTGAAGATCGTGCCGGCCAGCCCGATCTCGGGGTCGGGAACGACCGCGACGTAGACGGACAATGCGGCACAGCCGACGGCGACGGCTGAGAAGATTACGGTCGTCCGATGGTGCCAATTCTCGCCGATGTCGCCGAGGATGCGCCCGGACAGGGCCGCGCCGATCATGAAGAACACGAGTGCGAGGGCGGGACGGAGGACGGGGACGCCCTCGGCGCCGGCCAGACCCATGCCGAGGATGACGACGTTGCCGGTCATGTTGCCGGTGAAGACCTTGTCGAAGCCGAGGTAGCCGATGGCGTCGACCATGCCGGTCGAGAAGGTCAGCAGCAGGAGCATGGCCAGGTCGAGGCGACGAGTCATGGTGTCCTTTCCGGGCGAAGGCAGCCGGCGGCAGTGCCGGAATGTCGCCATGAGGTGTAATTTGTATACAAAACTGTAACCAGGTGACGGTTGGCATGCAATCGAGGGGCAACCGGAATTGTCCGGGTATCGTCGTTATCGACAGCTGACCAAGGCTTGCACGCCGAAACTCGCTCTGCTGACCACTGCCGAAGGACTTCGCTCATGACCTTTACCCCGCCGCCAGCTTTCACCACGCGCCCCACCCTCGAGGGGCACTTCGGGATGGCGGCATCGACGCACTGGTTGGCCACAGGGACGTCGCAGGCGGTGCTCGAACGCGGCGGGAACGCCTTCGATGCTGCCGTCGCCGGAGCCTTCGTCCTCCACGTCGTCGAACCCCACCTCAACGGACCCGGCGGTGATATGACCGGGCTCTTCGCCACTGCCGCCGAGCCCTCCCGGCCGCAGGTGATGATGGGTCAGGGGCCGGCCCCTGCCGCAGCAACGATCGAGCAGTTCCGCAGCGAAGGCCTCGACATGGTCCCGGGTTCCGGGGCTCTCGCCGCCGCCGTTCCCGGAGCCGTCGACTCGTGGCTCAACCTGCTCGAACACCACGGGACGTGGGAGCTTGCCGACGTCCTCGACTTCGCCATCGACTACGCCGACAACGGGCATCCGATCCTTGCCCGAGCAGCCGGGACGATCGCGAAGGTCAGCGAACTCTTCACTGAGCACTGGCCGACCTCGGTCGCACAGTGGATGCCCGAAGGTCGAGTTCCCGAAGCCGGCGAGCTGGTGTTCAACCACACCTACGCCGATGTGCTGCGCAGGCTCATCGCCGCCGGTGACGGCACTGCCACAAGAGAAGAGCGGATCCGGGCAGCCCGACAGGAGTGGAAGTCCGGATTCGTTGCACAGGCGATCGCCGACTTCATCACCACCGCGCACAGACACTCGACGGGAGGCGACCACGCCGGAGTCATGACGTTGGAGGACATCTCCGGCTTCGACGCTGGTTTCGAAGATCCCGTCACGATCGACTTCCGCGGTTATCAGATCGCGAAGATCGGCGCCTGGGGTCAAGGTCCGGTGCTGCTGCAGACTCTGAAGATCCTCGAGGGCTTCGACGATGACCGCCTCGACCCGTCGACCGAGATCGGAGCGCACACGATCCTCGAAGCGCTGAAGCTGGCCATGGCCGACCGTGACACCTACTACGGCGATGCCGACGTCGACCTCGACTGGCTGCTCAGCGACTCCTATGCGGCCTCCCGACGAGAACTCATCACCGAGCAGGCATCGACGGAATTCCGGCCCGGTGTAGGCCGGGACGGTGCGGCGCCCGTCTTCACCACCCCGCTCATTCCCGAAGGTGATGACAAAGAAGCGCTGATCAAAGCTGGCATCGGGGAGCCGACCGTACAGAAGAACGGCGTGAGCAACGGCGACACCTGTCACCTCGACGTCGTCGATCGGTGGGGCAATATGATCTCGGCGACCCCGTCCGGAGGGTGGCTGCAATCCTCGCCGACCGTCCCCGGGCTCGGATTCTGCCTCGGCACCCGGCTGCAGATGATGTGGCTCGACGAGGCGGCCCCCTCGGCACTGCGCCCGGGCAAGCGTCCGCGCACGACATTGACCCCGACCTTGATCTCCCGAGACGGGCAGCCGATCATCGCTCTCGGCTCACCCGGCGGTGACCAGCAGGAACAGTGGCAACTGCTGCTGATCCTGCGCATGCTCCTCGGCGGCTACCGCGCGCAGGAGGCCGTCGATGCACCGGCACTGCACACGACGTCGTTGGCGGGCTCCTTCTGGCCACGTACCTGGGTTCCGGGTGGGGCGGTCGTCGAGGACCGCCTCGGCGAGGATGTCATCAACGGGCTCATCAACCGCGGTCATGACGTGACCAAAGCGGGGGAGTGGGAGCTCGGGCGGCTGTCGTGCGTGACCCGGGATCCGGCGACGGGGCGGTTGAGCGCCGGAGCGAATCCGCGTGGGGCGCAGGGTTATGCGGCGGGGAGATGACCATGGCTGATTCGCACGAGGCGCAGCTGGATGTCGCCGCGCAGATCCGCACCGACATCATCAAGGGCAAGCTCGAGCCCGGGAGCAAGCTGCGCGAAGTCGTGTTGGCCGAACGATACGAGGTGTCGCGGATCCCGATCCGGGAAGCACTGCGCGCGCTCGAAGCCGACGGGCTCGTCGAGTCCCGGAAGTTCAGCGGTTCGGTGGTCGCGCCCTCCCCGGCCGAGGATGCCGAGGACCTGTTCGAGATCCGGATCGTGCTCGAATCGGCGACCGCGAAGCGCGCCGCCCGCCGGGCCACCGAGCTCAGTGCCGACGGCGAGCACGATGCGAAGTGGTCGGAGATCCGCGCAGAGATCAACGAGATCCTCGAGGTCGGCGATGCCGTCATCGCTGAAGAACGCTTTGAGGATCTGGCGGTGCTGAACATGCGCTTCCATTTCGCGGTCGCCGAGCTCAGCGGGAGCCTGTCATTCATCAGCCTGCTGCGTCAGATCTCCGGCAAGATCGAGTGGCTGTACTCGCTCAACCTCATGCGCCGAGGGCCGCAGGCGTGGCCGGAACATCGCGAGATCATCGCTGCCATCGATGCTGGCCAGGCCGAGCTGGCCGCCGAGGTGATGGCTCAGCATGTGCGCCGCAGCCGCGATTCCTACTTCGCCACCATGTCCGAACGCCCCTAATTACTACCTGACGGCGGCTGAGCAACCTGGCGCCAGGTTGCTCAGCCCCCGTCAGGTGCTTCGGAGAGCTAATTTCATCCTTTGTGGGAGATACATCGACTCGGTGACCCGCTACTGTTGAGTGGTCCCGTCACCGTTACGACGCCCGTTGAAGGTTCGTCGGACGTGATGACGGTCCAGTCAGCCCAGGCCACCAACTGGAACGGTGATCAGAAACTTGCAGGAACCCGTTCGTCGCTCCCTGCTGCTGACCGCATTGAGCTATCCGCTCGTCGTTGCGGGAATCTTCCTGTTGGTCCTGGCGATCGAGGCCCCGGGTGCAGCCCTGCTGGGCTCCGGCGTCTTCCTCATCGGCATCAACGAGCTGTGCCTGTACATTGCCAGGTCGTCCGCCACCTCCCGAACTACCTGACGGCGTCCCAGCAACCTGGCGCCAGGTTGCTGAGCCGCCGTCAGATAGCAATTAGGCTTCGGCGAGGAGGCGGTCGAGCTTGTTGTAGCCCTCGACGATGCCGTGCTCCATGCCCGAGGCGACCATGCCGTCGCGGGACTCGAGCGAGTCGAAGATCGAGGTCGAGGTCAGGCGAGTCCGTCCGTCGCCTAAGTCGGTGAGTGTGAGGATCTCAAGGTTGACTGCGTCGGGGAAGCCTTCGAAGGTGAAGGTCTGGACGATGCGCTCGTTCTCACGCACCTCGTGGAAAGAGCCGAAGAACGCGTACTCGCCGCGATCATCGGTCGAGACGTAGCTCCAGTTCCCGCCCGTTCTCGGATTCCATTCGCGAATCGTGTTCGTGATCGAGTCCGGCCCGCACCACTTGACGAAGAGTTCGGGGTCGATGTGGGCCCGGAACACCTTGTCCGGGGAGGCCGCGAAGTCGCGAGTGATCGAGACGGACTGGACCCCCTCGGGGACGTCGAGCTTGAGCGTCGAATAATCGGCGGCGGTGTCGGTGGTGGTCATGTCATGCTCCCTTGCGTGAATGTGGTCGGGTTGAGCTTTCCTGCGATGAGGCGGTGCCGGATTCGCTCGCCGAGGCGGCGCTCGAGTCCGTGGTGCCTGTCGCCGCGTCCGCGGCAGAGTCCTGACTCATCTGAGAGTGCTGGTCCATCTGTGCGAGGACGGCGTCGAGTCGTCGGTAGCGTTCCTCTGCCTGCTGTTTGTATCTCTCGATCCATTTCGTCATCAGATCGAACACATTGTCTTCGAGGTGGACCGGTCTGCGCTGGGCGTCACGGGTGCGGGAGACCAGTCCGGAGTCCTCGAGCACCTTGAGATGTTTCGATACGGCCTGCAGGCTGACGTCGTAGGGTTCGGCGAGCTCGTTCACCGTCGAATCGGCGACGCTGAGGCGAGCCACCATGTCCCGTCTGGTCGGATCGGCAAGTGCTGCAAAGACCTTGGACAGCTGATCGGCCATGAAGCCCCCTGCCTCTCGAAACACACATTCAACCAAGTGGTTGATGAAAGCCTACTCCCACCTTGTCAGCGTAGTCAACCAATTCGTTGAATAAGATTTCATTTGTGGACTATCTCCGGCCGCACCTGCACTGATGCTCGACAAGCTGGTCCCGGCTCGGCGAGGAGCGACGGATTTCGTTCCGAAGATTTTCGGTGGAAGATGAACCTGACGACGAAGACTGTCGTATCGTCTGGGTAGTGGCGCACCGGAATCGCATCGAGTGGATGCGGCTCCGCTGGCGCCGGCGGCTGTACCGACAATGATGTCACGAGTTGACCATGCCCACACTGCGGCAGCAGCTGTTCCGGATCAAACCGGTTCCGCGGCAGAAGGAAGACGTCGAGACCGACCTCAAGCGCACCATCGGGCTGTTCTCGCTGACGATGGTCGGCGTCGGCTCGACCATCGGCACCGGCATCTTCTTCATCCTCTCCGAGTCCGTTCCGGTGGCTGGACCGGCAGTGATCTGGTCATTCGTCATCGCCGGTGTCGTCGCCGGGCTCGCGGTCATCTGCTACGCCGAGCTCGCCGGCTCCGTCCCTGTGTCCGGGTCCTCCTATTCCTATGCGTATGCGACCCTCGGGGAGCTGCCGGCGATGGGTGTGGCCGCCTGCCTCCTCCTCGAATACGGCGTCGCGGGAGCTGCCGTCGCGGTCGGCTGGTCGCAGTACGTCAACCAGCTGCTGTTCAATCTCTTCGGATTCGAGATCCCGCACGCCCTGGCCTACGCGCCCGAGGAAGGCGGCATCGTCAACCTCCCGGCGATCCTGCTGCTCGCGATGTGCTGCTTCCTGCTGGTCCGCGGCACCGGCGAGTCCATCGTCGTCAACGCGATCATGGTCTGCCTCAAGGTCGGCGTCCTCATCTTCTTCGTCTGCATCGGCGTCACCGGCTGGGACTCGAACAACTTCGCTGACTTCGCGCCCTTCGGCATCTCCGGAGTCGTCGCCGGATCGGGCCTGATCTTCTTCAGCTACGTCGGCATGGACGCCGTCGCCACCGCCGGCGATGAGACGAAGAACCCGAAGAAGACGATGCCCAGAGCCCTCATCGCCGCACTCATCATCGTCACCTCCGTCTACGTCCTCGTCGCCGTCGCCGCCCTGTCCGCCCAGCCGTGGGAGGAATTCGACGGTCAGACCGCCGGCCTGTCGGCCATTCTCGAGAACATCGTCGGCTCGCAGTGGCCCGGCACGATCGTCGCCGCCGGTGCGGTGATCTCGATCTTCTCCGTCACCCTGGTCTCCATCTACGGCCAGTCCCGAATCCTGTTCACGATGGCCGGCGACGGCATGATGCCCAAGCTCTTCCGCGACGTCAATCCCCGCACGCTCACCCCGGTCAAGGGCACGATCGTCGTCACCGTCGTCATCGCAGTCCTCGCCGGCTTCATCCCGCTCAACTTCCTCGCCGAGATGACTTCGATCGGCACCCTCGTCGCCTTCGTCGTCGTGTCCCTGGCCGTGATCATCCTCCGCGTGCGCGAACCCAACCTCGAACGCGGCTTCAAGGTCCCGTTCTATCCCATCCTGCCGGTGCTCTCGATCATCGGCTGCTTCTGGATCATCTCGAGCCTGCAGGTCATCACGATCGTCGTCTTCGTCATCTGGACCGCCTTTATCCTGGGCTTGTACTTCATCTTCGGCCGTAAGTCCTCCGTCCTCGGCAGACAGCTCGCCGAGGCGGGGCTCACCAATCCTGATTCCGCTGGAACGGACTCCACAGGAGGATCCAAATGAGCATTGTCGTCGGTCTTGCCCCAGGTCAGGACAACAGCGCTGCCATCGAGCTCGGGATCGTTCTCGCCCGGACCTATCGGCGCCGGATCGTCGCGACCGCTGTCGATTCCGCCGCGTTCCCGATAGCACCGGTGCACTTCGAGAGCCAGTATGAGAAGAGATTCCGCACCGTCGCCGAGGCGGCCCTCGACGAAGCGCGTGCGCTCATTCCCAGCGATATCGAGTCCGAATGCGTCCTCCACTCTGCTCGGTCGTCGCGGCGCGGTCTGCTCGAGATGTGTGAGAGGACCGATGCCTATCGACTTGTCGTCGGCCCGTCGGCAGAGGGGAAGTCGGGCAAGATCGCGCTCGGGTCGGTGTCGAACGGTCTGCTGCACAGTGCACGGCTGCCGGTGGCCCTGGCTCCGGCTGGATTCCAGGCGCCCGCGGGGGCGCGGCTGGAACGGATCACGGCCGCGTATTCGGGGTCGTCCACCTCGGCGGATCTCATTCTCGGTGCGGCGATGGTCTCGGCGGAGTCGGACGTGGCCTTCCGCATTGCCTCGTTCGCACCGCGTTCGCGCGTGGTCGCCTCGGCGAACGTGCCCTTCGATATGGAGTCGCGCGTCATCGACGAGTGGACGAAGACCGTCCAGCGCGACACGGACAAGATCCTGTGTTTGATCGAGCAGCTGCACATCAAACCTGGTGAGACGGACGTCGTCGTGGGAACGGGCGCCGATTGGGCCGCGGCTCTCGGGGCTGTCGAGTGGAAGCATCCGGAAGTGATGATGCTCGGATCCTCCGGGCTGGGTGCGCTCAAGCGAGTGTCTCTGGGCAGCCACGCGATGCGGATTCTGCAGAACTCTCCGGTGCCGATCGTCGTCGTGCCCCGCCGTGCGAAGGCCGATTACATCCGCCAGCAGGCCGTGTGACGGTCGAACTCGGTGGGCGCTTCGACGCCCGCGGGTGTCCAATGCTTGAGCAATTCCAAATCAACGCTGGCAGTCTCGCTAGCCTGTCGGCAGCTCACAACGTTGTGGCCTGGAGCTAGTAGAGAGGATCCGTATGGAACTGCTGCGACTGGGACCGATCGGGCACGAGATTCCGGCAGTCCGTCACGAGGGAGTCTGCTTCGAGCTGCGTCCACTGTTCGATGACATCGACCCGAACTTCTTCGCCGCCGACGGCATCGGACGCGTCCGAAGCGCGCTCGACGCTGGGGAACTCAATCCGCTCGATGGTGCTGAAGAGATGCGCATCGGCGCTCCGCTGACCAGACCTTCTGCCATCGTGTGCGTGGGCATGAACTATGCCGCGCATGCTCGTGAAGCCGGAGCCGAACCTCCCGAGCGGCCCGTCATCTTCTTCAAGATGCCCTCGACCACCGCCGGGCCCAACGACCCGCTCGAACTGCCGCCGGATGCGACGAAAGCCGATTGGGAGGTCGAACTCGGGGTGGTCATCGGATCACGGGCCTTCAGGGTCGCCTCGGTGGAGGAAGGACTCAATCACGTCGCCGGGTACGTGCTCGGCAACGATCTGTCCGAACGCCGGCTGCAGCTCGAGGAGTCCGGGGGTCAGTGGTCGAAGGGGAAGAATCTGCCCGGGTTCACACCGCTCGGCCCGTGGATCCGCCCCGCCGCCGAGGTGGACCCCGGTGACCTGCGGCTGCGCAGCTGGGTGAACGGCGAAGCTCGCCAGGATTCGTCGACGAGTGACCTCATCTTCTCCGTCGGCGAGATCATCTTCCAGCTCAGTCAGGCGATGGCCTTCGAGCCGGGAGACGTAATTCTCACCGGCACCCCGCAGGGAGTCGCGCTGTCGGGCAAATACCCGTATCTGGCCGACGGGGACGTCGTCGAACTCGAGCTCGAGGGGTTGGGCCGGCACCGCCAGGTCGTGACCGTCACGGAGTGAATGCACGAAGCGACGCACCGATGCTTGGTGCGCCGCTTGTGTTTGCGGATCGGCGCCTCAACGATGACGCCGGATCAGGTGAGGGCTGAGATCAGCGGTTCTCGTCGAATCCGCCCCTGCTCGACGCCGAAGTCAGCCTGCTGACCTGGCTGACCCTGCTGGCCGCCCTGGTCGCCGAAACCGCCCTGCTGGCCTTCGGTGCCGCCCTGCTGCTGATTGCCGAAGTCGTTCTGACCGCTGTCGTCGTTGCCTGCGAAATCGTTCGATTCCATGTTCAACTGCTCATTCGGTGACGATCATCGCTGTCTGCGACTCGTCTGCCAGTCTTCGGCACCCGCAGTTCGACTGACGACGGAATTGGAGAAAAGTTGCAAAAAGTTCGCTCAAGTCACAATTGCTGTTCAGCCGGACCGAGCACACGAGGGCCAGTGCTCTGATGTCTTCGCGACGCGGGATGAAGAGGTCGTTTGTGCCGGGACCCTCAGTACTCCCAGTCCTCCGGAAGATCGTCCCAGTACGTGTCCCGGTTTGCGATGATGCGCCGCCGCCTGCGCGAGATGAGATAGCGCGGATCGCCGAGGATAACCTCGACGTCGGAGAGCTCGTGGCCGGCGGCATGCAGCATCTTCTCGGCAGTCGGCTTCGGTGAACTCGAGACGCCGAGGTGGCGCTGGAGTTTTCCGATTGTCACGTCGCCTTCGCTGCTCCACTGGGCGGAGAAGAGATTATTGGTTTTTCCGACGATCCAGAACAGTGCCGCGAGCAGAGTGCGGTCGGCGAGGCGGCGGCGGAAGACTGTGGGATCGCCTCGTCCGATCTCCGCCAAGAATCGCAGCGCGGATGTCGCGAGCTCCGGCTCTCCGAACACCTCGTCCGCGATTCGACGGATCTCCGGGACAAACGAGTTGAGGCGGTCGACAACGTCGTCGGCCACGCCCGCAGTGTCGAGGCCTTCGCCGGGCAGCGGCTCATCGGTCAGTGCTTGCAGAGCCTCGATGCCGCCGACCGCTTCGGCTCCGCTGCCGATGAAGATCTCGGCCAGCATCGAAGCCTGATCGCCGAAGAACGATCCCCCACCAAACTCATCACCGAGATCTGACACAGGCTCCGACAGAGGCAGAGTGTCGTCATCGACTCCGGTGAGCAGGCGCGCGAAGAGGGCACTCGTGCTTTCGGGCCGGTCGCCGCGTACTTGAGCCGTGTATTCCTCCCGGTTGTCATCGATCGCGTTAAGAGCGTTCTCCGTGAAGACAGGATCGACTCCGCTGCGATCGTTGGCATAGCGGACGAGCGCTGCCAGGGCGGTGGGCATGAGGAGCAGATCGTCTGCGGGTGACATCACCTTGCGCGGGTAGAGGTCGCACATGAGGCGTTCGACGAAAGTGCCCGACCATCTCAGCGGATCGTTGTTGCCGTAGTTGCACTGGAACTCGAAGAGCAGATGGGCATGACCGATCTCCTCCTCGGTCAGGCTTTCGGCGAAGGGCGAGGCGCGGAAGTCCGCGACGAGTTCCTCGATCTCTTCCGGCTCCCACGTTCTGATCTCGTAGCCGGTGCCGCCTTCGGGAAGCTTCCGCAGCATCCATTCGAGCAGCGGCCGGGTGCCCGGCCAGCTTTCGGTCTCGATCGGCGGGAACATGTGCGTGCTCATCTCGAACGCCTCACTCAGCCTGGCACCGGCATCGGCGAGGCTGAGCGTGACCTCGTCGACGGGCAGTTCGAGCTCTGTTCGGCTGAACTCGACGATATTCGACAGGGGGCCGTCGGCGAGGTAAGCATCTTCGAGATACGGTGAGCCGCTGCGGTCCACTCCCACTGCCAGAGTCACCGATCGGCCGGCTGTGGAGATCTCGAGCAGGATCGTCTCCTCGATCTTCACCGGCGAGATGAGTGCGGCCGCACGGAAGGGTTTGATCTCCTCGGCGCGACGGATCCATTCCGGCAGGCGCTTGGTGCTCGGGGTGGGAAGCATCTTCGCGATGCGACGGCCGAAAAGCTCATCGTCAAGCATCTGGGCCCAGATCCTCACCAGCGGCTCGGTCTCCTTCGGTGTGGCCTCGAGCATCTGCAGAGCGAGTTCGCGAATCGGTGGAATTTCCGTCGGGTCCGCGCCGTCTGCGTCGGTGTCATCGAGATCGGAGTCGTCGAAGGAGGCCACCATGCTGCTCGCAATGTCGAGCAGCATCAGCGGGCTCTCGCTGCGGGTGGCATTGTCGAGCAGGTCGAGAAGCTCGGGCTCGTCAGCGTGCGAGGGATCGAATGGACCGGGAGGCGGAGTCATGGGCTCTACGCTACCGGGGACCGGCTCTGGTCGACAGCGGCCTGGCCCGGCTGCCAACTATGTACTGACCTGGCCGACAGCGACGGGATCATTGAGCGGCCTGCGATGCCACTCATTCGAGATTCCCGGATGCGGATATCCGGGAATGTGGCCCCTGTACCTGGCACCATGGGAGAACCGACCCACGCACAACTAGGAGCATCGTCATGAGCACGCACCGACTTCCCCTTTCCGGTGTGCGAGTCCTCGAACTCGGCAATTACATCGCCGCACCCACCGCCGGGCGGATGCTCGCGGACTTCGGCGCCGAGGTGATCAAGGTCGAACGCCCCGACACCGGCGACGAACTGCGCAACTGGCGGCTCAAGGCCGGGACCACCTCGATGCTCTACCGCACGATCAACCGGAATAAGAAGTCCGTCGTGCTCGACCTGCGCAGCGACGAGGGCCGCGAGGCCGTGCTCGAACTCGTCCGCCGCAGCGACATCCTGCTCGAGAACTTCCGCCCCGGCACCCTCGAGAAGTGGGGGCTCGGGCCCGATGTGCTCGAAGCCGCCAACCCCGACCTCGTATTCGTGCGGATCTCCGCGTTCGGCCAGACCGGCCCGATGTCGTCCCGGCCCGGATTCGCCGCCGTCGCCGAAGGATATTCCGGCTTCCGCGAACTCGTCGGCGACCCGGACCGCCCACCGGTGCGCGTGGGCATCTCGATCGGGGATTCGATCGCCGGAATGCAGGCGGCGTTCGGCGCCGTGATGATGCTCTTCGACCGACAGCGACAGAAGATCGCCGGAGCCGCCGAGGCGGTCGTCGGATCCGCGCACGGCTTCGAAGGCAAGGGTCCGCTGTCGGAGCGGACCGTCGACGTCGCGCTGAATGAGGCGATGTTCTCCGTGATGGAATCCCTCGTCCCCGACTACTCCGCATTCGGCGAGGTCCGCACCCGCACCGGCGGACGGATGGAAGGCATCGCGCCCTCGAACGGCTACCTCTGCGCCGGTGGGAAATCCGTGGTCATCGCAGGAAACGGGGACGGAATCTTCGGCCGACTGATGACGGCCATCGAGCGTCCCGACCTCGCCGAGGATGCCGACCTGCAGACGAATGCCGGCCGTTGGCAGCGGCGCGACGAACTCGACGAAGCCATCGGCGCATGGTGCGCGCAGCGCTCGGTCGAGGACGTCGTCAAGTCTCTGGAGGAAGTGGGCGTTCCGGCTGGGCCCATCTACACGGCCGAAGACCTCGTCGCCGATGAGCAGCTCGCCGCCCGCGGCATGATCCAGAACCTCGACGTGTCCACCGGCGAGGAGGTCCTGGAGGACGTCGCGTTCCCGGGAATCACTCCGGTCATCGGAGGAGAATCGGTCCCCATCGATCACCTCGGGCCTGACCTCGGCGAGCACACCGACGAAGTGCTGTCGTGGTTGGGGCTGGCACCGGAGCAGAATGCAGCCCCGGAGCCAGACCAGGACGGCGCTGAGGACTGAACGCCACGACCGTGCCACGGCTGTCTCCGACGACCTCTTCCCGCGGCGACACCCCAGGTCTATTCTTATGCCATGGGCGAGCTGAGGTACTCGATCAACGTCACCGTCGACGGATGCTGCGATCATCGCGTGGGAGTCATCAGCGGCGACTTCCACCGCCACCTTGCGAACAATCTCAAGCGTGCCGACGGACTGATCTTCGGCCGCATCACCTACCTCTTCGCCGGACTGAGCAACGTCGTCGACCTCGAACTCGTCGATCGCAGTGAACTCGACGCAGGTCACGCGATCCAGACATACCGGCCGAAGACTAAGGCTTCCCGATAAACGGGACTCAATACAGGCAATTCCCACTGCCCTCTCATATGCCGAACAAACTCTGTTTCGCGCACAGAGGGCCATGTATAACGAATATGACGCCGCACACTGGAGCGCGGCGACGATTCGTTTCCCGTTATTCGGGAACATGCGTAGAGGAGTCCCATGATCCGGCCCACAACCGTTGACATCCTCGACACCACTCTGCGCGACGGGCTGCAGATCGAAAAGGCGATCGTGCCCACCGACGTCAAGGTCGCCCTGGCCGAGAAGCTCATCGGCTCGGGACTCAAGCACATCGAGGTCGGCTCCTTCGTCAATCCGAAGAAGGTCCCGCAGATGGCCGATACCGACGAACTGCTGCGCCGTCTGGCACCGCACGAGGCCGACGGGGTCGAGTTCTATACCCTCGTCTTCAACCTCAAGGGCGCCCAGCGTGCCGTCGACGCAGGCGCCAAGAACATCAAACTCGTGCTCTCGGCCTCCGAAGGACACTCGAAAGCGAACTCCGACGCCTCCATCGCCGAGGCGTCCAACCGCCTCATGGATGCCGCCGTCTTCGCCCGTGACCAGGGACTTCGCTTCGACATCACGACCGCCGTGAGCTTCATCTGCCCCTTCGACGGCATCACCGAGGCGGGCCACCTCGTCGAGGTCCTCCGCCCCTTCGTCGACGCCGGAGCACACGGAATCGGGGTGGCCGACACCATCGGCAACGCCAGCCCATCGCTGGTCCGCCGCAACACCTCGGCGGTCCTCGCCGCCTTCCCGGGCAAATCCGTCAACCTCCACCTCCACGACACCTACAACTTCGGCATGGCCAACGTCGCCGCCGCCCTCGACCTGGGGATTTCGAACTTCGACGCGGCCATGGGCGGACTCGGCGGCTGCCCCTTCGCCCCGGGCGCTGCCGGCAACATCGGCACCGACGACCTCGTCCACCTCCTCCACCGCGAAGGCGTGGCCACCGGCGTCGACGTCGAAGCGCTCACCGAGGTGCGCGACCCCCTCATCGCCGCCGTCGGCCACGACCTGACCTCGAGCCTGTCGGACATCCCCGCCACCCCCGCGGTCTTCGACGACCGGTTCGCGGCCGCCTCGGCGAGGGGTTGAGATGGAACCGCTGCCGCTCGAAGGCATCCGCGTCATCGAGTTCTCCCATATGGTCATGGGGCCGAGCTGCGGGATGATCCTGGCCGACCTCGGCGCCGAGGTCATCAAGGTCGAACCCCGCGGAGCCGGCGACAAGACCCGCTACCTGCCCGGGTCCGGATCCGGGCTGTTCCCCGCGTTCAACCGCAACAAACACAGCGTCCAACTCGATATCGCCGAGGCGGCCGACCGTGACCGCGTCCTCGACCTCATCGACTCCGCCGATGTCCTGCTCGAGAACTTCCGCGTCGGAAAGATGGAATCGATCGGATTCGGATACGAGGAGCTGTCCGCCCGCAACCCCGGACTCATCTACTGCTCCCTCAAGGGATTCCTCTCCGGCCCCTACGGAAACCGGGCCGCCCTCGACGAGGTCGTGCAGATGCTCGGCGGACTGGCCTATATGACCGGCCCGCCGGGGCAGCCGCTGCGCGCCGGCGCCAGCGTCAACGACATCATG
Source organism: Brevibacterium sp. (assembly GCF_052105255.1). Lineage (NCBI taxonomy): Bacteria > Bacillati > Actinomycetota > Actinomycetes > Micrococcales > Brevibacteriaceae > Brevibacterium > Brevibacterium sp. The sequence continues at coordinate 67,312 of NZ_JBQDYQ010000001.1, read as the reverse complement.
GGCGGAATGTTCGGCGTCATCGGCATCCAGTCGGCACTGCGGGTGCGCGAGACCACCGGCCGCGGAAAACTCATCAACTCCGCACTGTTCGAGAACAACGCGTTCCTCGTCGGCACCCACATGGCACAGTCCCAGATCAGCGGCGAACCACCCCGCCCGATGCCGACCCGACAGGCCACCTGGGCCGTCTACGACATCTTCCGCGACGCCGACGACAACCAGGTCTTCGTCGCCGCCGTCTCCGATGGGCAATGGCGCGACCTCTGCGACGAATTCGGACTGACCGGACTCGCCGCCGACCCGGACATGCTGACCAACCAGGGCCGAGTCGACCAACGCGACCGCATCCATTCAGAACTCCAACAGGCACTGTCCCAGCTGAGCCTGGCCGAGATCGAAGAGAAATGCACGCGCCGCGGACTCCCTGTCGCCCCGGTCAACACGCCCGCCGACCTCACCGACGATCCGCACCTCGTCGCCTCCGGAGCGCTCGCCCACACAGGGCTGCCGACGGGGGCGAGCGTCGATGTGCCGCTGCTGCCGCTGACTTTCGACGGGAACCGGCTCGGACTGCGCAGCGATGTGCCGGAACCGGGGCGCCACAACAGCCACTATCGGGACGGCCCGGCGGTGCCGACGGGTCCACCGGTCGACGGACCCCAGCCCGAGACGCACCGTCTGGACTGACAGCTCAGTCAGAGTCACCACCAGCACACCACCAAATATCGAGAACCGAACACACAAGGGGAACAGCTCATGCGATCAACGACGATCACACGGACACGGACAGCCGCCTCGGCGAAGACAGGACAGGCGAAGACGCGCAAGCGCGCGGCGAAGATCGGGGCCGTGCTCGCCACGGTCGCCCTCGTCGCCACCGCCTGCGGGAACAAGGCGCAGCCTCCGGGCGAAGGCGGGGACTATCCGACGGGGCCGGTCTCGGTCACCGCTCCGGCCGAACCCGGATCCGGCTGGGACACCACGGCCCGCGCTCTCGTCGAGGCGCTGCAGAAGGAGGACATCGTCTCCACTCCGCTGCCCGTGCAGAACAAGCCCGGCGGCACCGGCTGCTCCTGGCTGACGTCGATGATGCAGCAGGAGAAGGGCAAGGACGACCAGATCGCGATCACCTCCCTGGCCAGCCAGACGATGAAGGCGCGCAAGCTGTGCAAGTTCGGCCCCGAGGACGCAACCCTCATCGCCACCCTCTACGTCGAGGACTTCATGGTCGTGACCCCGAAGGACGGGGACTTCAAGGACCTCGACGCCCTGGTCAAGGCTCTCAAGGACGACCCGCAGAAGGTCACCGTCGCGGCCGCCGGCGACGACACTCTGCCGTTCGCGCTGTTCGCGAAGGAAGCCGGCATCGACCCGGCCGACATCAACTTCGTCAACTACGACGGCGGCGGCGAACAGACCACGGCCATGCTCAACGGAGACGCGAAGGTCGCGATCGCCGGAATGAGCGAATTCCGCTCCGTCATCGAATCCGGCGACATCGAACCGCTCGTCACCTTCGCGCAGAAGCCGCTCGCCGCCCCGTTCGACAAGGTGCCCACCGCGAAGGACTCCGGCTACGACGTGACCTTGGGCAACTGGCGCGGAGTCTACGGACCCGCCGAAATGCCGCAGGAAGCCGTGGACTTCTGGGCCACAGCACTCGAAGACGTGAGCAAGTCCGACGCCTGGCAGGAGACGGTGAAGAACAACCAGTGGGCCACCGAATTCCACACCGGAGACGAGGCTCAGGCCTACGTCGACGACGCTGCGAAGACGGTGGAAGAAGGCGTGAAGGAAACCGACCTGGGTAACAGCAAATGACCGCTTTCCGCACCGACCTCGTCACCGGCGGCGCCATCGCCGTCATCGGCGCGGTCTACTACATCGCGACGTTCTCCATCCAGGAGACCGCGAACATCGTCACCCCGCGCACCTTCCCCGCCATCGTCGGCATCGGGCTCGTCGTGCTCGGCCTCTTCCTCGCCGGGCAGGCCATCGTCCGGCACCGGAAGGACACCCTCGCCGAGGCGGGGCCCGGGTCTGCGGGATCCGCTGGGGCGGGTACGGGGTCCGTGCCCGGCTCCGGCGCGGGCGGCGGGACCGCCTCGGTGAGCGGAGACGCGGACCGCAGCGCCGCCTCGGCGGGGGAGTCGTCCCTGGAGACGGCCGGTACGGACGAAGCGGTCGGCGGGGTCGTCCTCGATGCTCCGCCGGAGCCGCAGGTACGCAAGGTCGTGTTCCAGTTCGCGCTCTTCTTCGTCTATTTGGGCGTTCTCATCCCCGTCGGCTTCCTGCTGTCCACGGCGGCGTTCCTCATGGGGCTGACGAGCATCTACTCGCCGGAGAAGTGGATCCGCAATCTCATCTTCTCCGTCGTCTTCGCGGGCCTGGTCTACGCGGCGTTCGTCTACGGAGTCGCCGTGTACCTGCCTGTCGGGATTCTGGGTTAGGGGGCGGACATGGATACTCTCATCGATCTGGGAGGCGGCTTCGCCTCGGCGGTGGAGCCGGCCAGCCTCGCCTTCGCCCTCCTCGGCGTGCTGTTGGGCACCGTCGTCGGAGTGCTGCCGGGAATCGGACCGATCTCCGCAATCGCGATCCTCATTCCGGTCTCCTTCGGCATGGAACCGGTCCACGGTCTCATTCTGCTGTGCGGAATCTACTACGGGTCGATGTACGGCGGCTCGATCACCGCGACCCTCATCAAAACCCCTGGTGAGGTCGCCAGTGCGGTGACCGCGATCGAAGGCTACGAGATGGCTCGCCGAGGTCGCGGCAAGGCGGCGCTGGCGACCGCGGCGATCGGGTCGTTCCTCGCCGGGACCCTGGCGATCATCGGGCTGACGTTCCTCTCGCCCGTGCTCGTCAAACTCGCGAACGTCTTCGGCGCCACCGAATACTTCCTGCTCATGGCCACGGCCCTGCTGCTCGCGTCGACGATGTCGGCGGGTTCGCGGGCCAAGGCGCTCATCTCGATCTTCATCGGCCTGGCTGTCGGCCTCATCGGGCTGGATTTCCAGACCGGACTGCCCCGGCAGACCTTCGGCGTCGATCTGCTCTCCGACGGGATCGACTTCACGATCTTCGCGATGGCGCTCTTCGCCATCCCCGAGGCGATCCGGAACCTCGCGCTCGGGCGCGGGGCCAAGGACGAGATCCAGGGCTTCGGCGAAGACAAGTGGATGACGAAGCAGGACTGGCAGCGGTCGACCGGGCCGTGGGCCCGCGGTTCGGTGCTCGGTTTCATCATCGGCATCCTGCCCGGCGTCGGTCCCTCGCTGGCCTCGTTCATGTCCTACATCATGGAGAAGCGGATCTCGAAGCGGAAGGACGAATTCGGTCACGGCGCCATCGAAGGCGTGGCCGGTCCCGAGGCGGCCAACAACGCCGGTGTGGGCGGTGCGATGATTCCGCTGTTCAGCCTGGGCATCCCGGGTTCGGCGACGACGGCGCTGCTGCTCTTCGTGTTCACGATGTACGGTCTGCAGCCCGGGCCGCTGATCTTCCGGGACGACACCGGTCTGATCTGGACGATCATTGCCAGCATGTACATCGGCAACATCGCGCTCATCATCCTCAACCTGCCGCTGGTCGGAGTCTTCGTGAAGCTGTTGAAGATGCCGAAGGAGATCCTCTTCTCTGCGATCCTCGTGCTCGTGGTCATCGGTGCCTACGCCATCGAATTCAGCCTGTTCGGCCTGATGATGCTCGGCATCTTCGGAGTCATCGGTTACCTCATGGAGAAGGGCGGGATCCCCTTGGCCCCGGCGATCCTCGCACTTGTGCTCGTGCCGCTGCTCGAGGACAACTTCCGGCGCATGCTGCAGATCTCCGGCGGAACGTTCGCGCCCTTGGTCACCAGGCCGGTGTCGCTGTCGATCATCATCCTCATGGTGCTCGGCATCGTGGGGCCGATCGTCTTCCGGTGGTGGGTGTCCCGGCGGAAGCTGCTCGCCGATGTGACGGTGTCGTGAGGAATGGGGATGAAGAGCTCTCAGCAGGCGCCGGCGGAGATCGGTGTCATCGACCGCAGTGCGGCCATCCTCGCCGTCCTCCAGGACTCGCCGATGACTGCTGCAAAGGTGTGTCGCCGTCTCGGCTATTCGAAGTCGACGACGTACCGGCTGCTGAACGACCTGCGGGAGCACAATTTCATCGTCCGTGATTCGTCCGGGCTGCTTCGGTTGGGGCCGTTCCCGGGTCGGCGCAATATCGCCACGACGAACTCGGTGCTCGACCATCTGCGGACGATGACCGGAGAGTCCGTGCAGCTGTGGGTCCGCGTCGGTGAGGATCGGGTGTGCGTGCGCAATGTCGAAGCCGACCACGAGCTGCGCGTCTCGCGCGGAGTCGGGGCGGTGCTGCCGCTCGTCGACGGCGGCTCGGCGGCCCTGGCGCTGTGCGGTCCGGGGAATCCGGCGGAGTTCTACGCGACGAAGCAGGCACGGGTGGCCGGGACCGCCTCGGCGAGTGTGGCTTTCACCGTCGGTGCGATCGTGTTCGCCCTCTGCGTGTCCTACCCGCTGACCCGGGAGCCGGACAACGTCGCCGGCGCCTATCGCACCCTGCTCAGCCGGGCCGCCGTCGAGCTGCGGGCGGTGCTCGACGGCAGTGAGGAGCTCGAAGTGCTGCGCGACATCGCCCGACTGGCACTCGGCGCGCGGAAGCAGGCGGGGGAGTAGGGCTGTTCCTTCCTGCCGGAGGGTGCGAGTGCCCACTCAAGCGCTGATGCCTGTGGGTAGAGCAAGCATTTCCGGCGGGGGCCTGGGCTTCGGCGGGAGAAGAATGTCGGTTTCAGCTCGGAATCTCTGCATTCTTCTCCCGGGAAATCCTGAAGAATCTGCCTGAAGGCCCGGTTCTGGCGGGAAGGGAAGGTGGCGTCACTCGTGCGTCTAAGAGCTGTGGACGGCTCCGGACTCGCGTGTCGGCGCCCTGTGGAGACGTCAGCGGCGTCCACAGGGTGGAAGTGGGTGCCTTGCGGTCGGGAGCGTATCCGACTCTCCTACTGGTCATGGACCTCCTCATCGAGCAACGCAGCTATCCGTCACTCTTCAGAACCAGTGAGGCCGAGGAACGGGGGATCAGCCGGCATCATCTGCGGTATGACCCGCGTTTCAGTGCCGTCACGGCGGGCATCCGCCGGGATGAGGTGCGATGTGTCGAGCACCCGACTCCGAGCTGGGCCGATGAGAAGTGGATGGAGGAGAGCCTTCGGCTCAGGGCGATGACCATGGTCGTTCCCGGGATCGTCGCAGGGGGTGCCACGGCCGCGCGACTGTTCGGTTTGCCACTGCCGCACAGACTCATCGATGAGCATCTGCACCTGGTCACTTTCGACCCGGGCAGAAAGGTGGCGCGGAAGGGGACGACCGTGCGCCGACACGCGCGTGAGGAAGCCGGGTACTGGCTTGAGCTGCCGATGCATTCGCCGGTCGGGGTCTTCCTCGATCTCAGCGCCGAGCTGACCCGTGACGAGCTCGTTGCCCTCGGTGATGCGATCGTCGGCGGATGGCACGGACCGCCGTTGTGCAGCCTCGAGTTCCTGAGGACGAAGATCACACAGCGGAATTACCTGAGGCAGCGAGCGCAGGTCGACTCAGTACTGTCACTGATCAGGGAAGACGTAGATTCGCCGCAGGAGACGAACCTTCGACTGTGGGCACTGAGCCGTGGACTGCCGGAACCTGTGGTCCATCCACGGGTCTACTGTCGTCTGCTCAACCGCACAGTCGAGCCGGACTTGGGCTATCCCCACGTGAAGTTGGCGCTCGAATACGAAGGTGAACACCACCTGCTGTCCAAATCACAATGGACAAGTGACATCGCCAGAGACGAGGCTCTGCGGCACGAGGGGTGGGAGGTGCTGAGGGTGACGAGCCAGATGAGCAGGGCGGAGCTTGAGCGGAAGATTCGGTATCACCTCGAGCAGAAAGCTGGCGGTGGCGGCAGATAGCAGGTGGTCGGTCGGAGCCGGATCGGTCCGATTCTGCGGGAGCAGAATGTAGATTTTCGAGTCGCGAAACGACAATCTGTTCCCGCTGATTCGGGGAACCACGTGTGCGACCCCGAGCATCACTGCGATGACGCCAGATGAACGGCAGTGCTTTCGCAATGGCTGACCGCTTCTAGTGTGGGTGTCTGGGCGCAATGACCCGGTGAACACTCGAGGAGAGGACCCCATATGACCACACGCATCGCCGTCGTCGTCGGCAACCCGAGCCCAAATTCGCGAACCCGCCAAGTTGCCGAAGACCTCACCGCCAAGATCGCCGAGGTGACCGGATCCGAGATCGACGAAACGATCGAACTCGCCGAGGTGACCGACCAGATCTTCTCCTGGAAGTCCGACCGCCTCAACACACTCACCGAGCGTCTGGCCACCGCCGACTACGCCGTCATCGCCACGCCGACCTATAAGGCCAGCTACACCGGACTGCTCAAAGCCTTTCTCGACCGGTACGACGCTGGCGGTCTGCATGGGCTGACCGCGATCCCGGTCTTCACGATCGGCTCCCCCGCGCACACCCTGGCGGTGGAGACGACCCTGCGACCGCTGCTCGTCGAACTCGGCGCCAGTGTGCCGACGAAGGGGCTTGCTTTCCCGACCGAGAAGTTCGAGGATCGCGAGGCCGTGCTCGACGACTGGGTCGAGAGCCAGAAAGTGTACCTGCCGCAGAAGTGATCGTTCAGCTTGGTGAAGCTGCACCAGCTTGGTCCCTGCATCGAGCTGCTGCAGTTTCACCAAGCTGTTAAGTTTGCCGGTGCCCAGAACCTGGCGCGGGTCCGCTGAACGCATCAGCGGACCCGCGCGGCTGTCTCGGCGGATGAGGTCGTCCCGATCGGGACGGCCGCCTCGGTGGAGGATCAGTCGACCTGCAGCTCGCCCATCGCATCCCAATCGTCGCCGTCGATCTGACGGGAGATGATCTTCGGGGTCGCTGTCAGTGCGGAGTGCATCGGCCCGCCCGTGGCGGTCGCGGCCTGGAAGTGATCGGACTTCACATGCGCTTCCGCGGCATCGTCGTCGAAGGCTTCGACGAGGACGTACTCGTTCGGGTCATCGAGGCTGCGCGACCACTCGAACCATTTGTTGCCCGGTTCGGCACGGGTCGCCTCAGTGAACTCGCGGGTCAGCTCGGGCCACTGGTCGGCCAGTTCGGGCTTGACGGGGAACTTTACGACGATGAAGATCATGTCTTCTTCCTTCTCTCTGTGGTTGTTCTCTCGGGTGGAGATGTGGGTGTGGCGGTGTCGGTTTCTGCTCTCAGCGACAACGTTACGAGAACTGCATTCCGCCGTCGACGAGCATGGTCTGTCCGGTGATGTAATCGGAGTCCTCGCTGGCGAGGAACGACACGAGGTTCGCGACGTCCTCAGGCACGGACACCCGGCCCATGAGGATGTCACCAGCATATTTCTTGATCGCCTCACCCTTGGCCAGCCCTTCCTCGGCGGCGAGCTTCTCATCGATGAGATCCCACATCGCGGTGCCGACGATGCCGGGACCGTAGGCGTTGACAGTGACGCCGTGCTTGGCCCACTCCATCGCAGCTCCCTGGGTCAGTCCGCGCACCGCCCATTTCGTCGCCGAATACGGCGAGAACAGCGCGAAGGGACGGAACGCGACGATCGAGGCGGCGCCGATGATCTTGCCGCCGTTGCCCTGCTCGATCATCTGCTTCGCCGCAGCCTGATACGACAGGAAGACGCCGGTGAGGTTGACGTCGACGATCTTCTCGAAATCCGCCTTCGAATAGTCGATGAGGGGTTCGACCTGGGCGATTCCGGCGTTTGCGACGAAGACGTCGAGTTTCCCTCCCGCGTCGACTGCCACCTCGACGAGGCGGCTCAGCGAATCCTCGTCCGTGACGTCCACTTCGGCGCCGGTGGCCTTCCCGCCTGCGCTTTCGATCATTGTGACGGTCTCGTTGACCCCATCCTGCATGCTCGGCAGGTCCGCGACGATGACATGATGGCCATCGGCTCCGAGCCTCTGCGCAATGCCCTGTCCGATTCCCCGTGCGGACCCCGTCACCACTGCGACGCTGTTGGTCGTGCCCATTTCTCCTCCTTGAGTTCTCAACTGTGAGCGCGCACGATCATTCTCAGCTCAATCGCAGTCAGTAAGACACGGTTCTTCTCATATGGCGATAAAGTGACAGTTCACCCATGTGTTCACGCGTGTTCGGCGGCGGGGAATGCGCGGCTCCAACGTGCTCGACTCACGGGTATTCGGCGACGGGGACGGTGACCGAACCGCCGCGCAGGTAGCTCGACGCCAGGCCCGCATGCTCTCGCAGGGTCGACTCGACCAACTTCGCCCGTCCCGTCATCTTCGATGAGGGAGTGCTGACCGCCATCGCCCCGACCTGCATCCCCGTGCCATTGCGCACCGGCACGGCCGCGCAGGTCTGACGTGGCAGGAACTTCTCGTGCTCCCAGGCGATTCCGCGGGTGGCCACCTCGGCGAGATGGGGATCGAGAGCCTCCCGACTGATCATCGTCTGCGGAGTCAGCACCTGCATTCCCCGCGCCTCGAGGTAGTCGGTGCGCTGAGGTTCGGGCATTCCGGCCAGGAGGATCTTGCCGAAGGCGGTGGCGTGCGCCGCCTCGTGGAAGCCGAAGCGCAGAGGCCGCAGTCGCGGGTGCTTCTCGCAGTCGGAGCAGTAGGTGAGGATGATGTCCGAACCGCGATAGATCGCGAAATAGGCGGCAGTTGCTGGCAACTCGATCGAGACGCCGAGGTTGCTTCTGCTGTCCGGCACACCGTCCTTCCCCGACGGGTTGGCGAATTCCTCCGGCCATGTGGGACGGAACTATATGCGCCACCTGACCGGCACCGTGTGGGGTCACTTCGCCAAGCCCGTTCGGATGTACCGCGGGGAGACGATGGCCGGGGTCATCGCCGACGAGTCGATCCATGATCCCGACCGCGGATTCTCCGGTGGTTACTACATGGAGACGATCTCGCTGGGCCCGGCATTCATGGCCTCCTTCGTCGAACCCGGCGGGTGGGGACCGGACTTCGCGGCGCTGCTCGACCGGTACCTCAACACCGCGGGAATGTGGATCGTCGGTGAGGACATGCCGCAGGAGAACAACCGGGTGACGCTGAATACGACGGTCAAGGACACGAACGGACTGCCCGTGCCCAACGTCCACTACGACGATCACACCAATGATCTGGCGATGCGCGAACATGCCTACGCAGCAGGGCAGAGAGTCTACGAGGCGGTCGGGGCGCAGACGTCCCACCACACTCCGCCGTACCCGTCGACGCACAACCTCGGCACGGCGCGGATGAGCGAACGTCCCGAAGACGGGGTCGTCGACAAGTGGGGCCGGACCCACGACGTGAAGAACCTCTTCATCTCCGACGGATCGGTGTTCACCACCGGCGCCGCGGCGAACCCGACACTGACGATCGCGGCACTGGCGATCCGGCAGGCCGAGTACATCGCCGAGGCGCTGCGGACCGGGGAGGTTTGAGGCTAGGTTTCGGCTGATCGTCTGGGTGGTTGCCACTCCGCGGCCGGCCTCGGCTTGGTGAAACTACAGCAGATTGGCCCAGGGAGTCTGTTGCCGAATAGGTGGCGGTAGAGAATCGTTTCACGGTTCTCTACTCCGCCAGGGCACACGTAACACTCTCGGCTGGCAACAGTACCCGCAAAAGGGGCTAGAACGACTTTGATGGGCCTGATACCAGTACCGATATCGGGCCCATCAATACTCCTCACCCCCTCGAGTCTCTTCAGACCGTGGCAGCGAATCCTCTCACCGCGTTCAACCGACCAATATTGACCACAGCAGCCATGAGCTTGGCTTCACCAGCGACCTTCTTCAGACCCCTCATACTGAATCGACGAAGACCACGTCTTTCTTTGACCCACCCATTGGCTGGTTCGACCAACGCACCCCGCCGTTTGTACAACTCAAGATTGGCAGGAACGGCCATCCGCTCTCTCATTGCTTGGATCGGTGCTGATTTCGATACCTCGGCCACCGCATCGACCTTCGACAATTTCCGCGACTGACGATCCGGAAGCAACCGGTCCGGGCCAGGACACTCCAGATTCTGCGTCGAGTGATATCCCGCATCAGCCAGAGCCAACCCGATCTCAGGCTCGACCCCGCACGCAGCCTCATACTCCCGGGCTGTGGCCTTGAGCATCGGCTCGAACAAGCCAACATCAACCGCGTCCGCAAACGTCTCAGCCGCGAGGATCACATGATCATCAGAGACAGACAACTGAAGGTTATAGCCCTGAACGAACCCGAACCGGTTCTTCATCAACCGTGAGTCCGGGTCCGTGAGATTCCTCGTCTTCGACTGAGCGACCTCGGCTGCAGCGAGCTTGGCCTTCTTCGCCGCAATCGCATCCCGGGACCGCTCGATGACATCCTTCTTCGCCCTCAGTCGCGGATATTCCTCCGGATGCATCACCGGTCTCTGTCCGCGACTGTGGACGGGCGCGGCCCGCCAGGCGTGGTAACGAGCCAAGCGTTCGTCGTAGGCGGCTTGATACACCGCTTCCTTCTTCGCCAGCACACCTTCTGACTTCTCGATCTCCCGATCCGTATTCGACGGTGGTGCCTGATCGATCGAGTCCGCACATTCCCGGGCACGGTCGAGCCGATCGGCTTTCCCACTTCGGCTACGAGCACCCTTCCCAGCGATCAATGCTGTCCTGGCCGCCTGGTCATCGTCGTCATCGATATTGAGCTGTTCGTCGTCGGCATCAGCCTCTGCCGCTTCGGCGGTGATCTCATCGATGAGGTCGCGAATGTATTCCTCGCGTCTGTTCGAGCCCATCGAGGCATCGGCAGCGATCTTCGTCCCATCGATCGCGATGACTCCGACTCGGCCCATACCGGCCTTGACGCATTCGCCGAGTACCTGTGTGAAGAGATCGGCGAAGTCTTCAGCATGGTCGGATCTGAACCGGGAGATGACCGTGTGATCAGGAATGTCTCCGCCACAGGCGACTCGGAAAGCCACATCGGTATGACACAGTCGCTCGATGCCTCGCGAGGACCGTTGCCCGACACTGTAGGCATACAGCAGCAACACCAACAGCATGTCGGGGTCGTAGCCGCGTTGACCGGCTCGAGACGTGGTCGACAGTCTGCGTTTACGGCCGGTGAATGGTGTTGTGTCCATATCTGCCACGAGTGCCTCGATCACCCACACCAGGTGATCTGCTGGCAACCATTCCCTCATGTCTGGAGGGAGGAGGAACTGCTGGTCCCGATCGACTGGACGGTAGTTGAGCGCCATGCTTCATTGTCTCAAACCACCGCCCAGCCCGGATTGACAAACACGCCCCACCTATTCGGCAACAGACTCCAGGGGCCGAGCTGCTGCAGTTTCACCGAGCTGGTGAGAGGCACTCACCTGCATCGGCCTGCGCTGCAAAAAGTGCCCTGCCGCGCGGCACCCTCGGCAGGAGGCCCCATAGGATGAAAGGGCGACCGACTCAGGAGGAGACTGCCCGTGGCACGTACCGTCTACTACACCGCGACCACGCTCGACGGGTTCATCGCGGACCCGAACGACTCACTCGAATGGCTGCTGCGCCAGACCGAAGAACCGCCGGATGACGGGTTCATCGACGGCGTCGGAGCCGTCGTCATGGGCGCGACGACGTACGAATGGGTGCTGCGCAACCTCGACGGACCGTGGCCCTACGAGGTTCCCGCATGGGTGCTGACTCACCGGAAGCTCGGCCTGCCCGAAGCCGGGACGGACGGGAAGACCCCCGATATCCGATTCGCCAAGGGCTCGGTCTCTGACCACTATTTCGAAATGTGCACCGCCACCGGCGACCGTGACCTGTGGGTGATGGGCGGCGGCGACCTCGCCGGGCAGTTCGCCGACGAGGGACTCCTCGACGAGATCATCACCTGGACCGCGCCGGTGGTCCTCGGCAAGGGACGGCCGCTGCTGCCGCGCCGCCTCGACCTCGAACTCATCGAGGTCGGGTCCAGCGCCCCGTTCGTCATCGCTCGCCACCGAGTCATCGGCCCCCTCCTTGAGGACAGCCCGGCAGAGTGATTCCCGTCGCCGAGGCGGGACGACGGTGCGTACGGACGTGTAGGGCCGCCTCGGCGAGGTTCATCCGGATATCGGGCACCCCTGGTGGGCGGTGGGATTCCGTGATTCGATGCAGTCATGACTGCTGCGATTGAGAACCATCGGGCTCGCCTGCGCGCGGGGGAGATCTACAACGGACTGTGGTTGATGTCGACGAGTCCGGAGCTGGCGAAGGCCGGGTCGGCGGCCGGATTCGACTATGTCTGCCTCGACCTGCAGCACGGGCTGGTGCGGCCCACCAATGTGCTGCGGCTGACCGATGCCGTGCGCGCCAGCGGGGACGCGCTCGTGACCGCCCGGGTCGCGGCGAACCGATTCACGGAGATCGGTGCGCTCGCCGACGCCGGAGTCGAGGCGATCATCGTTCCGCTCGTGTCCTCGGTCGACGAGGCGCAGGCCGCGGTGGCCGCGCTCGACTATCCCTCGCGGGGCGGGGACCGTTCGTGGGGACCGACAGCCGAGATCATGCACGGCGCTGTGCAGGACACCCGGGATGAGCGGCCGCTGCTGTTCGTCATGATCGAGAACGAGGAGGGACTGGCCGCGGTCGAGGACATCTGCGCCGTGCCGGGAATCGACGGGGTGTACGTCGGTCCGTCGGATCTCGCGTTCGCCGTCGGCGCGCTGCCCGGCCAGCACAACGAGGCCCACGCCGAGGCGCTCGTGCGGATCCGCACGGCCGCCGATGCCGCCGGGGCGGTTCCGGGAATCCACTGCGGCGACGGCGAGGAGGCGAAGCTGCGCAAGGAACAGGGCTTCCGTTTCATCACCTCATGTGGTGATTTGGGTGCGGCGGGCCGAGCCTTCCGCGAGGATCTGGGCGCAGCCCGGGGATGAAACGTTCCCCAATTACTACCCGACGGCGGCCCAGCAACCTGGCGCGAGGTATCTGGGCCGCCGTCAGGTAGCATTAAGGGGCGAGTACATTGACAGGCACCGACTCGAGAGGACAGAGCATGACCACAGAGACAGTGACACAGCAGGCCACCTCGCCCGAAACCACTCCCTCCTCCTCCGCCCCCACCGGAGCCGACCACACGGAACACGTCGACCTCCTCGTCATCGGCTGGGGCAAGGGCGGCAAGACCCTGGCCGGAACAATGGCTCGCGCCGGCAAGAAGGTCGCCGTCGTCGAACAGTCGGAGATGATGATCGGCGGCTCCTGCATCAACATCGCCTGCATCCCCACGAAGATCCTCGTCCACGACGCCGAGAACAAACGCGCCGATGACGACGTCGACGAATACTTCGCCAAGGCCGTCGAACGCCGCGACACCCTGACCGGGGCGATGCGGAAGAAGAACCACTCGATGCTCGCCGACCTCGACTCGGTGCTGCTGGTCAACGGCCACGCCGAGTTCACCGGCGAACGCGAGGTCCGTGTCACCGGCGGCGCCGACACCATGACGATCACCGCCGACACCGTCGTCGTCAACACCGGATCCGTCGCAAACATCCCACCCATCGACGGTGCCCAGCTCGGCGGCCGCATCCACGACTCCGAATCGCTGCAGCACGTCGACCCGTTCCCGAAACGCCTCGTCATCGTCGGCGGCGGGTACATCGGACTCGAGTTCGGATCGATGTTCGCCCACTTCGGCTCGCAGGTCACCGTCCTCGACCGCGGACCCCGCCCGCTAGCGAACGAAGACGACGATGTCGCTGACGTGGTCGCCCAGGCTCTCGCCGACGACGGGGTCACCATCGTCAACGACGCCTCCGTCACTGCAGTCGACGACGGCGCTGACGCCGCGACCGTGACCTACGAGGTGGGCGGTGAGACCAAGACCATCGATGCCGAGGCGGTCCTCCTGGCCGTCGGACGCAAACCCGCGACTGCGGACCTCGGCCTCGAGAAGGCCGGCATCGACACCGATGATCGCGGGTTCATCGTCACTGATGAGTACCTGCGCAGCTCCGCCGAGGGCGTGTACGCGTTCGGCGACGTCAACGGCGGACCGATGTTCACCTACATCTCGCTGGACGACAATCGGATCCTCGCCGATCAGCTCCTCGGCGACGGGAAGCGGTCGACGAAGGATCGCGGTTCCGTTCCGTACACAATGTTCCTCACCCCGCCCGTCGCCCGCGTCGGCCTGACCGAGAAGGCCGCTCGCGACGAAGGCTATGAGATCAAGGTCGGAGCGAAGCTGCAGGCCGATATCGCCGCAGCGCCGAGGGCGAAGATCGAAGGCGACCCGCGCGGAATCGTCAAGTTCGTCGTCGACGCGAAAACGGACCTCGTCCTCGGCGCGGCCCTCGTTCATGTGCACTCACAGGAGGTCATCAATACCGTGGCGCTCGCCATGCGCCACGACGTCACCGCGACCGAGCTGCGCGACACGATCTACACCCACCCCTCGGCCACCGAGGCGCTCAACGAGGTACTCGGCGCACTCAAGTGAGAGCCGCGATAGGCTCACCATCATGAGCCGTCGCATCGTCATCACCACCGATTACCTGGAGCCCGGCGACAGCGTCGACCGGCTGCTGCGGGAGAACGGGCTCGATCCCGTGTATTCCCCGGCGGCTGGTCGACGCACCGAGGATGTACAGCGCAATCTCCTCAAAGGGGCCGTCGGTGCCATCGTTGCGAGCGAACCGATCACCCGTGACATGCTCGCCGAGGCGGCCGACCTCCGGATCCTCGCCCGCAGCGGAGTCGGATACGACTCCGTCGACACCACCGCGGCCCAGGAGTTCGGCATTCGCGTGGCAAACACGCCCGGCGTCAACCATCACGCCGTCGCCGAACTCACGCTCGCTCTCATGCTCAACTGCGCCAAACACTTCAGTGACGTCATCGCCGGCACCAACGCCGGTCAGTGGCCACGCATCGCAGGCACGGAACTGCGCGGCAAGACCCTCGGCGTCATCGGATACGGGCCCAGCGGCAAGGCAATCGCCGCAATCGGTGCAGCTCTGGGCATGAAAGTCATCGTCGGCACTTCCCACCCCGACACCGAGGCGGGCCCGAGCATCGAATTCGCCGACGTCGACACCGTCGTCGCGGCCGCCGACTATCTCACCCTCCATGCCCGAGCGGCCGGCACCCCGATGATCGACGCCGACCGGCTCGCGGCGATGAAGGACACCGCGTTCCTCATCAACACCGCCCGCGGGTCACTCATCGACGAGGCCGCTCTCGTCGACGCGCTCGAACGTGGCCAGATCGCCGGTGCCGCCCTCGATGTGCTCGAGACCGAACCGATGTCGAAAGACAACCCGCTGCGGAACTTCGACAACGTCTGGATCACCTCCCACCTGGCCGGTCAGACAGTCGAAGCCAGAGAGCGCGTCGGCATCGCCGCAGCCCGAACCGTCATCGATGTACTCGACGGAAAGGAACCCGTCGGACTAATCGTCTGAGCGCATCCGAGCTCACACCTCAGCGCCCTTACGCCTCCGCGACCGCACCCTGACGATGATGAGCACGGCCAACCCCACCGCCGCCAGGACCAGCCCGGCGAGGAACCCGTAGAAGGGGAACCCGTACTGTGTCACGGAGAACTCCTGGCCGGTGACGGTGTCGCCTGAGCAGGTCAGGCTCGGCGGGAGATAGTCGGCGGTGACGGAGAATCCGAGCACATCGTTGCCGCTGACGGACTCCGGGCAGATCCCGAATCCGTCCGACTTCGCATACCACTGGAGGCGCTGGCCGACCATCATCAGCGGGAGCACGAAGACCCCGATCCCGATGAGCAGCAGTGCCCATCGATCCACGCCGCCGTCACCCCGAGGGGATCGGGCCGAAGCGAGCAGTCGGGTCACCGTGAACGCAAGCAGCACACCGAGGAGCACAGCGGAGCCGAGCGCCGCGAGCCCGGCCGAGGTGATGAACATCGCCGAGGTGGCCCCGGAGTGTTCGATCATCGCCGTACCGCCGTCGTAGGTCGAGGCTTGGCAGACGAATCCGAATGGGGCGCGATCGATGATTTCCACTGCATCCGGATCAACACCGAAATCCGTGACCAGATCAGAACAGGCGCCGGCGCCTCCGCGTGCCTGGGCGAGTGCGGTCGAGATCCAGGAGGTCACCCACTGCGCCACGTGGAGAAGCAGAGCGATCGCCATGGCAGCGCACGGAAGCAGAATCGCCATCTGCCAGCGCGAGAGCCGACGGACGAAGCGAAAAGGTCCCCGCGCTGCGGCCCGCACTGTCGTCTCCATGCGTCCACATTAACCGGAAGAATATCGCGACAACCCACCTTGAGTGATGCTCAGGGTCTTCTCACAGGAAGAGCTCACCCTCGGCATCCGGCGGTGAACGCCCTGGCCAGAGCCGCCTCGGCGGTCATAGGGTGAAGGTATGGCGAACTCAGCAGATTCCTCAGCCCAGAACTCACCCACCCCCACCCTCGACCTCAACGACGGACGCGCGATCCCGCAGCTCGGGCTCGGTATCTACGCGATGAAAGGCGAGGAAGGCGTCGACGCCATCGTGGGTGCCGTCGACAACGTCGGCTACCGCCTGCTCGACACCGCGGTGAACTACGAGAACGAGCGCGAGGTCGGTCAGGCCATCGCCGACTGCTCCGTCGCTCGCGAGGACCTCTTCGTCACCTCGAAGATCCCCGGCCGCCACCACGGCTTCGACGAGGCGATCGCGAGCACCGAGGAGTCCCTGGCCCGGCTCGGCCTCGACTACCTCGACCTCCACCTCATCCACTGGCCCAATCCCAGCGTCGGCAAGTACGTCGACACCTGGCGCGGGCTCATCGAACTGCGCGAGCGCGGGCTCGTGAAGTCCATCGGTGTCTCGAACTTCACCGAGGACATGCTCACCGAACTCATCGACGAAACCGGGGTCACCCCCGCCGTCAACCAGGTCGAGCTCCACCCGTACTTCCCGCAGGCTGATCTCATCGCCTTCCACCGCTCCATCGGCGTACAGACCGAAAGCTGGTCCCCGCTCTACCGTGACCAGGGGCTCTTCGACGAAACCCCCATCGCCGAGGCGGCCGCCGCCCACGATGTCACCCCGGCCCAGGTGGTCCTGCGCTGGCATATCGAAGTCGGGTCCATCCCGATCCCGAAGTCGGCGAACCCTGAACGCCAGCGGTCCAATGCCGACGTCTTCGACTTCGCCCTCACCCCCGCCGAGGTGGCCGCGATCTCCGGACTCGAGCGCGGTCGGATGAAGGACCGGGATCCCCTGACGCACGAAGAGATGTGAGGCCGGGCCTCATTGCTGCCGGCTGGCCACGCATGTCAGCTGCAGATGGAAGACTGGTGGCATGGATCGAGCCATGACCATCGTCCCGAAAGACGAGCTGAAGGCCTTCGTCGACCCTGGAACCTTCGCGCGCGGCACAGACTATGCGCGCAAAGGCCAGGTGCTGCGGACCGTCTGGCACGAATCCGACCGGCAGCTCGTTGCCGATGTGGCCGGCTCCGCGGGGTTGTATCAGACCACGATCACCTTTGATGATTCAGACGACGGCGGACCCGTCGAGATCGTCGACACCGCCTGCACCTGCCCGGTCGGCTACGACTGCAAGCACTGCGTAGCGGTCGTCATCGTCAACAATCAGCAGATGCTCGAACAGCGGACCTCCGCGATCATGGACGACTTTGACGGTCACGTGCCCGGGGAAGATGAAACGGACCAGGTCAGGGGTGTCGACCCTTCCGACTTCGGCGCGATCATCGGTGGCGGGCGATCGACAGTCAGACAGGTTCGGGTACCGGAATGGAGACAGCGGCTCGACCGCATCATCGAGGTCTCGCGTCGGTCGAGCGCGCAGCCCGAGACCGTGGCACTCGGCTTCGAACTTCACCGCGCCCCACAGCGCAGCTACTTCAATAGGGCACCATCGAGACTCAAGGCCGCTGAAATCCCTGACGAGGCGGAACCGCAGGTGCACGTCCGGCCGCTGATCCCTGGAGCAAAGAACAACTGGATCAAGGGGCAGGCCGGCTGGCACTGGTTCACCTCACGACTCAACGCCGCGCGCTTCGACGCCGACCAATTCGAATGGTTCTACCGACTGGCCACCCTCGACGACGGGCTCGGCCGATTCGGCCATGCACAGTCGTCGGCAACGATCCGACTCGACGACTTCGGCTCACCCTTCCTGTGGGAGCTGCTCGGTCAGGCCGCTGACCTCGACATCCCACTCGTCAGCGCCGACAAGCAGATCGCAATCCGGCTGGGGCAACGGGCCGAATTCCAGCTCGATGTCACGCGCAGCGACGACGACCTCGTGCTCAAGTCCGCAGTCGTCATCGACGATCAGCCGGTGCAGGCTCACGAAGTCCGGCCTATCGGACTCGGCGGCGTGTACCACCTGGACATGGTGGGCAAGGCGAAGGCCGTGGTCACACTTGCACCACTGACCGAGCCGATGACCGAGGCACAGCGCACCCTTCTCGAAGGGCCCGCGGCCACAAGGATCCCCGAACCAGGGCACGAAGATTTCGTTGACCGCGTCCTCCCGCTGCTGCGGAAGTCGCCCGAGAGGCGCGGCGGGATCCGGGGAGTCGGGAACGGGAAGAAGTCCGACCTCGGCGCCACGAATAGCGGTCCCGGTGACCGAGTCATCAGCAGCGACGGATCCGTGGACCTGCCCGTCGAGAAGTCCCCGCACCTCAACCTCCACATCAGCTACGACAACCCCGACCAGCGCAGGTCCGCCAGAGGCGGCGCAGACAAGAGCGACCGCGGCCCGGGCCGATCCACCCCGACGATGCGTCTGAGCTGGTCATGGACCTACTACTCGCCACAGCGGACATTCCACTTGGTGCCCCATCGCAGCGAACTGTCCGACCAGGTGCGCGGTCGCGACCAGAAGTTTGAGCACGCCGTCCTCCGTCGCCTGCGCACCATCGACCCCGACGCCGCCCGAACGGAATCGACCATCCTGACCGGCATCGACGCCGCCACCTTCAGCACCCGGATCCTGCCCCGAATCCAAGAACTTGATGACGTCACGGTTACCTTCGCCGACAGCGACAACGCCCCGGAATTCCGTGAACTCGACGCGACCCCGCAGGTCAGCCTCCGCACGCAGGCGACCGATGACTCGGACTGGTTCGACCTCGGCATCGACATCACGGTCGATGACCACGAGATCCCCTTCGTCGAACTCTTCACCGCGCTCGCGAGGGAGCAAACCCACCTCATCCTCGACGACGGATCGTTCTTTTCCCTCGACAACCCCGCCTTCGGCCGTCTGCGTGAACTGCTGACCGAAGCGAATGCCCTCGATGGCTTCTCGCCGGAGAACCCGCAGATCAGCCGCTACCAGACCGCCCTGTACGACGAACTCGAGGATCTCGCCGACGACATCGCCGACGATCCGAAGTGGATCGAACTCATCGGCGGGCTGAGGGACCTCGATACGATCGCCGAGGTGGCCGTGCCCGACACCGTGAACGCGCAGCTGCGGCCCTACCAGGTGGAGGGGTTCCGCTGGTTGGCGTTCCTCCGGCAGCACCGCCTCGGCGGGATCCTCGCCGACGATATGGGTCTGGGCAAGACCCTGCAGACGCTCGCTCTCATCGACCACGACCGCACCGAAAGCGAGACCGAGACTCAGGCCCCATTCCTCGTCGTCGCCCCCACCTCGGTGGTGGCGAACTGGGTGCTCGAAGCCCGCAAATTCACCCCGCACCTGAGCGTGACGGCGGTGGGAGAGACCGCGAAGAAGCGCAAGCGCTCCGTCGCCGCGGCGGTCGCCGGTGCCGACATCGTCGTCACCTCGTATGCGGTGATGCGTCTCGACATCGACGAATTCGCCGCCCTCGACTGGGCCGGCCTCATCTACGACGAAGCCCAGTTCATGAAGAATCACCAGGCGAAGACGCACCGCGCGGCGAGGCGACTCGAGGCCCCGTTCCGGCTGGCGATCACGGGCACGCCGATGGAGAATTCGCTCACCGATGTGTGGTCGCTGGCCGCGATCACCTCGCCGGGACTGTTTCCGAACGCGAAGCGCTTCAGGGAGGACTATGTCCGCCCGATCGAATCGGGAGAGTCTCCCGAGCGGATGGATCGGCTGAGGTCGCGGTTGCGGCCATTCATGCTGCGCCGGACCAAGGATCTCGTGGCCGCGGACCTGCCGGAGAAGCAGGAGCAGATACTCGGGGTCGAGCTGGAGCCAGCGCACCGGCGCCTCTACGACACGGTGCTGCAGCGCGAGCGTAAGCAGGTGCTCGGCCTCCTCGGGGAGTTCGAGAAGAACCGGTTCGCGATCTTCCGGTCACTGACGCTGCTGCGGATGCTCGCGCTCGATCCGGGGATCGTCGCCGAGTATGCGGACTCCGGGATCGCCTCGAGCAAACTCAGTGTGCTCATGAGCCACCTCGCCGAGGTCCGGGATGAGGGTCATCGGGCGCTCGTGTTCAGCCAGTTCACGAGCTACCTGCGTGCGGTGGCGGCCGAACTCGAGGACAGCGGGATCGACTACGTCTACCTCGACGGGTCGACCAAGGATCGCACGAAGGTCATCGAAACCTTTCGGGAGGGCGACGCTCCCGTGTTCCTCATCAGCCTCAAGGCCGGCGGGTTCGGCCTCACCCTCACCGAGGCGGACTACGTGTTCCTGCTCGACCCGTGGTGGAATCCTGCGGCAGAGAATCAGGCCGTCGACCGGACGCACCGCATCGGTCAGACCCGGCAGGTCATGGTCTACCGACTCGTCGCCGAGAACACGATCGAGGAGAAGGTGCTGGCGCTGCAGACGAAGAAGGCCGAACTCTTCACCGCGCTCATGGACGACGGCAGCGCATTCAGCGAGGTGATCTCGGCCGCGGACATCAAGGGTCTGTTGGAGGGGTGAGCCTCGTCAGAATCGTCAGCCGCCCGGCACCTCGACGAGGTTGCCCCTGATTCCGTCGAGAAAGCTCGCCCCCAGCGGGGTCAGAGTCAGGAGTTTGCGTTTCGCCCCGGTCCGCGGGGCGGCGACGGCGGCGCTCTGCAGCAGGCCGGAATCCTGCAGACGTTTTACCGTACGGTAGAGGCCGCGCTCGGTGATCTGCCACCCGGTGGCGGCGGTGACCGCCTCGGCGATGGTTGAGACCTCGGCCGGTTGATGCTCGGCGACGAGGGAGAGCGTGACCGGGGTGAGCATCGACTTCTTGTACGTCTCAACCCAGGAGTCGACTCGATGGTCGATCCACTCCTGCTCCTCCGGGGAGGGGGACACGGCCACACTCAGTCCTCCCAGCCGCGGCCGAGGACCGCGCCGACGAGGTGGATGAGCAGGCCGAAGCCCCAGAGGGCACTCATGACGATGGTCACCCCGAACCACGAGCCACCGAGGGCGGCCTGAGCAATGTCCGAAGCGCTCTTGTCGACAGCGCCCTCGGCCATGAGGCGAACGATCGCGTGCAAGTTGTACGACGTGCTCACCGTGACGAACGCGATGACATGAGCGATGACGACTCCGAAGCGCACGCGTTTGAGGACGCGCCGGTTCCGCCACAGCCATACTGCGATGCCCAGAGCCACGACGGCGGTGAGGATCCCGGCGAGGATGGTGACCTCTCCGCCAGTGGCGGCGATGACGACCTGGACAATGAGCATGGCCATGATGAGGCCGAGCGCATAGGGGAGCAGGAGTGTGCGGGCGTTGGCGGGCGATGAGGTCTGCGGCATTGTAGACATACTGGTACTGTACCATTGGTTCAATGCTTGATTCAAGAGGCGGAATCGAGCGCCGAGCAGGCCTGCGACGGACCTTTTCCTGGCATGCCTCGGTCGGCATCTGGGCGGCGATCGGGATGCTGTTCCTCTCCGCCACCGGAATCACTTGGTCCCAGCTCGGCGGCGAGAACGTCACGAAGCTGCGTGCGGCACTGATCTGGGAGACACCGGCGATCTCCACAGAGCTGACGGGAGAGTCGGCCACGGAGTCGGCTGATGCAGGCGGTGCCGGTGACCACTCTGGCCACGAAGGACATGAGGGACACGAAGGCCATGACGCCCACGCCGAGCACAACGGCGACGAGGCCGGCACAGGACAAGGGTCGACGACCGATACCGCCGACGTCGACCCGGCCGATTTCGACATGATGCTGGCCATGGCACACGGGGTCAACATCGACACCAGAGCGGTCGAAATTCTGCCGGCTACGGACACGAACTCGGCGTGGGTGGCCCGGGAGATCCAGCGCAACTATCCCACGAAGGTCGACGCCGTCGCCTTCGATCCGACGACTATGGAGGTCACCGATCGCGTTGACTTCGCCGACTACGGTCTGGCGGCGAAGCTCGCCCGCTGGGGCATCGACCTGCACATGGGATCGCTGTTCGGGCTGGCCAACCAGATCGTGCTCTTCGTCCTCGCCATCGGGATCGCGGCGATGGTCGTCTGGGGCTATATCATGTGGTGGCAGCGTCGGCCGAAGCACGACCCAACGAGACGCTGTGGGGTAAAGCCACCCCGTGGAGCACTGCTGAACGCGCCGTGGTGGGGAACCGGCGTCATCGTCGTCGCGGGAATCGGCATTGGAATATCCCTGCCGATGGTGGGGATCAGCCTCGTCGTGTTCCTCATCATCGATGTGGCCCTCGGCGTCTTGGCGCGACGACGAGAACGAGTGACGGACTGATCCCGGCGAAGCCCCGGTGCCCGACGTGCCCTAGGCATCCAGCCTCAGGCGTCGGGCACCGGGTTCGCTGCGGAGCCCTCGGTGACGGTGAGGACGATGACGCTGCCTGAGTCCACGCCCAGGTGCCGGCGCCGGGACTCCGCGTCCACACCGGCGAGTGCCTCTCTGACCCCCGCCAACGAGGCGGCTCCGCAGGGTCCCGCGGCCACCCCGAGATCGGCGAGCCGATGCGCGGCATCGATCGCGGCAGCGTCGCTGACCGTGACCGCGGCATCGAGGCCGTCACGGACCAAGGGCCACGCCAGCGACGAGGGGGTTCCGCAGTTGAGGCCGGACATGATCGTCTTCCCGGTCTCCACGGTCACCGGATGCCCGGCATCGAGGCCCGGTCCGATGCACGCCGCCACTTCCGTTTCGACGGACACGACTGCCGTGTTCACGGCGCCGGCCGCTCCCGTACGGGAGGCATCGTCGCCGACGCTCGCCCGCCGGTGGTGCGCGAGCGCGGCCTGCAGCAGAGACCCGACTCCGGTCGGCACGGTGATGAGGTCCGGTGCGTGATGGCCGGCCTCACTCAGCTGAGCGTCGATCTCACGAAACAGCGTCGAGTAGCCTTCGACGATCCAACCGGGAACCTCTTCGTAGTCGTCCCACGCGGTGTCCTGGACAAGCACCCCGCCGTTGGCGGCCACATAGTCGGCGGCCGCTTCGACGGACTGGTCGTAGTTGGCCTCTAACTCGACGACCTCAGCATCTTCACCGCGGATCGCGGCGACAGCGCTCGGGTGGATGCCGCCTGCCGGCACGAAGATGCGAGCCGGACGACCAGCCTCCCGGGCGAACCTGGCTACGGCACGACCGTGGTTTCCATCCGTGGCGGTGACCACCTCGGCGTCGGTGTCCGCCTGCGCCGCCTCAAGGGCACGGTGGACGGCCCACGAGGCACCGAGTGCCTTGAACGCGGGCATGCCCAGCCTGGTCGACTCGTCCTTGGCGAAGACCGCGGCGACCCCGAGTTCGCGGGCGAGCTCCGGCAGTTCGATGAGCGCGGTGGGCTCGTAGCCGTTCAGTGTGCGGTGGAAGTTCAGGGCCGCACCGTCCTGGTCGGGACTTGACCAATTGTGGTCACGGTCGTTGGCGGTCCATGCGGCGGTTGTCGTGGTCATGAGCGGTTCCCTTCGGGCAGGCGTGAGGTGACGAGTGCGGTAAAGAAGTCGATCCCCGCACCGAGGATTGCGTCGTTGAAGTCGAAGTCGCGGCTGTGCAGCGGTGCCGTGCCGCCGTCGGCAGTGCCACTTCCGACAGTGCCACTCGTGGCCGGGGAGTGGGACTTCATCCTCATCCTCCTGGTCCAGGACATGGCCGAGTACACGGAGCTGACGAGGCAGTTGTTCTTCGGCGACGACAACATCCGCCGCTTCAGCACCCAGGTCGTCATGGACGCCGCAAAGGTCGGTCTCACGGTCCCGTTGGGGTGATCAGCCGATCAGTCGAAGCTCACCGAATTCCTTGGCTCGGTGCGGACCGTGAGTTCGAAGACGTCCGGGCGGGAGTAGTGGCCGACGACGTCGAAGTCGAGATGTGAACGCGTCTTCGCCGTCGGATCGATCTCGGCATAGAGGATCGTCTCCTCGTCATAGACAGGGCCGGCCAACACTTCTCCGGTGGGTGCGACGATGATGCTGCCGCCGCGGATGGCCGTGCTGCCATACGGCAGGTCCACTTCGAACGGGTGATCATTGGGATACGCGTCCGTAGTGATGAACTGGCAAGCGGAAAGCACATGTGTGCGCCCTTCGAGCGCGATGTGCGTCATCGTCGCGGCCCACGTCGGCCGGTCATCGACGGTCGGAGCGCAGTAGAGCTCCACGCCCTTCGCATACATCGCCTGTCGCAGCAGCGGCATGTAGTTCTCCCAGCAGATGACCGACCCAACGCGTCCGAGCGGAGTATCCATGGTGTCGAGGGTCGACCCATCGCCGAAGCCCCAGATGAGCCGTTCCGAACCGGTGGGCATGAGCTTCCGGTGTGCGCCCGCGACTCCGACCTCGGGGTCGAGCATGAGTGCGGTGCAATAGAGTGTGTTGCCGAGTCGTTCGATGATCCCGATGACGACGAAGAGTCCGAGTTCTTTGGCAGCCTCAGCCAGTCGTTCGACATCCGGCCCGTCGAGGGTCACCGCGCCGTTGCTGTAGCGCTCGTACTGTCGGCGCCCGTCATCCGTGCGCAGTCCCACCGGTGCGCCGAAGGTGCTGCCCTTCGGATAGCCGCCGATGAATGCCTCGGGGAAGACGGCGATCTCGGCGCCGTTGTTGCGAGCCTCGGTCATCAGGCGAATCGCCTTGTCGACGGAGGCGTCGATGTCGAAGGGAACTGATCCTGCTTGGACGACTGCTGCTGTGGGCATGTGGCTGACCTTCCTCGCTCTGCCGATGTGCTCTGCCGAACACTTCTTGCTCTCACTTTCGACCGCGAGGTGGGAAAGGTCAACTCCACGACAGCGGAGACGCCCGCCTTCAAAGGACGAGCGCCTCCGCTGATCGCATTCGTCAGTTCCAATAGGAGGCTGAACGCGATCGCATGCTGTCGCGGAACTGAGCGGTCGACTTTTCGAGCAGCTCACCGGTGCCCCAGTCGAGGACGACGCCGTGTTGACGGACGACGTCGTGAACAGACAGCTCGCCGTCACGGTAGCGACGTGCGACCTCGGCGGCATCAGCGTCCAACCAGGAATCGCGCTCGGCGCGGATCGTTTCGCGCTCCCGTGCTGTCGCCGCTTCATCGATCTCGTACTCGTCGAGTTCCGCATCGATCTCATGGACGACGACACCGTAATCCTTGGCTGCACGATCGATGGAGACGTAGCCGTCGATGACATCCTCGAGGACCTCACCGGTTGGACGCTCCAGCGGGTCGCCGAAGCCGCCTCCACCAGCGCTCGGGCGCTCGAATGTGTCACCGGGGCTGATTGACACGTTCGAGAAAGTCGCTCCCAGATAGTGGGAGTTCTCCGATGCGGGGTTGAGCCATACACCGTGGGGGATCGACGGAAGGCCACCGTTGATTCCCCACGTCGTCGACCGGCCGCGATCACAGCAGTAGCTCATCACCGCGCCGGCCGCGTCTGTGAGGATGCCGCCCTTGTTCACCCCGCAGCCTCCGCGGAAACGCCCGGGTCCGCCGGAGTCGGTGTTGATCGAATGCTGTGTGGTGATCACCGGTGTCAGCCGTTCCTGACCTTCGACCGGCTGCACGGCAAGCCCGGTGCCGAAGACCGGTGAGGTTGCTGAGGATCCGTCCTTGGTCGACCGACCGCCCCAGCCCCCGGCCATCCAGTCGTACCACATGAAATACGGATTCGACTGCGACCGTGCATCGTGCCCGCCGACGAGCAGGTACTCCAGGTTGAAGGCGCAGGCCATCGCTCGTTCGGGCATGATGTGAGACCACAGTTCGAAGATCGCGTTCATGACCTTTTCGTAAGGACCCGAGCAGAAACCGGTCACAGCATGCGGCCAACCTGCGTTGACGACCGTTCCCTCTTCTCCGATCTCTGCTGTCACAGCTTCATAGAAGCCCGAGTTGAGTGGGACCTCTGGGAAGAAGGTCTTCGTGCCGGCATAGATTGCAGAGAATGTCGTTCCGTATCCGGAGTTGAGGAATGTTGAAACGGCTTCGGCCGATCCGGTGAGGTCATAGTGAATGCCTGAGCCGTCCAGTGTGAGCTTGACCCGGATCGGCACCAGGCCTTCACCCTTAGCGGGATCGCCATCGAGGTAGTCGACAGTCTCCCACTCTCCACGGGGTAGGTCGCCGAGGCTGGCGAGCACGGTGCGGCAGACATAGTCCTGTGTCTCCTGCATTGCATCGAGAACCGTGTCCTTCGAGTATTTGTCGACAAGGCGCAGGACCTCGCGCTCACACACAGCTGTTGCTTCAGCCTGGGCATTGAGGTCGCCGAGTGCTTGATCAGGGGCACGCGTATTCGACACGAGCAGCTGAGCCACATCGTGGAGGAACCGGCCTTTGTGCCATACCCGCAGCGGGGTGATGCGGAGTCCCTCGCCGAAGTGCTCGCTGGCGGAGACGTCGAACGACCCGGGCACGGATCCGCCGATGTCGGCCCAGTGGCCCTTGTTCTGCGCGAAGCCGATGATCTCGTCGTCCGCGAAGATCGGGCGAATGAAGCTGACGTCATTGAAATGAGTGCCGCCGCGGTAGGGGTCGTTGATGAGGAAGACGTCTCCGGGATTGATATCGTCGCCGAACTCTTCCATCACTGCTTTGCATTGGAAGTGAAGGGTGCCGACGTGGACGGCGATGTCGGCGCTGCCCTGCATCACGGTATTTCCGTGACGGTCGCAGAGTGCAGATGAGAAGTCCCTCGAATAGATGACGAAAGAATAGCAGGTCCGCAGAATCTGCTCACTCATGAGATCAACACTGGTCGCGAACGCGTTTTTGAGTACTTCGAAGGTCACCGGGTCGAGCGTGGAAGTCGACTTTTCCGTTGTTGTCGTCATTGGTCTCTCCTCACAGGCCGTTCTGTGTCGAATCGGCGGAAGCGGTTTCCAGTGCGGGCACGTCTGCCTCGGTTGTCAGTGCAATGCGGATGTTGAACCACTCGTCGATCACCGCGGAGGAATCCGGCGGGATGACCGTAGTCGAATCGATCTGGTTGAGAATTGCGGGCCCGATGAATGCAGCTCCGGACGGAAGGTTCTCCCGCTGGTAGACAGGCGTCGAGTGCCATTGACCGTCGAAGAAGACTTCCCGCACCTCGATGGGCTCTCCTGGATCCTTGCCGCTGGCCGGTGTCGGTTTGAACGTCGGTTTCGGTGTCTTGCCGAGAGCCTTCAGGTGCAGTTGATAGATCTCGACAGGGGTGTCGTCCTGTCGGAACGCGTACTGCTTTTCGTGTTCTTCGTGGAACAACTGAACTGCCTCGCGCAACGCGTTCGGCCCGGAACCCATTTTGACCTGCAGCGAACGCCACTGACCGTGATAGCGCATCGAGATCCCGCGCTCGAACACGGCATCTTCTTCTGCCACCTTTTCGTGACGTAGGCGATCTCGTCCCTCGAGCTCGAGCTCACGGAAGTGCTGTTCGACTGTTTCGGCGTCGGCTGAATCTGCGACGCCGGTGAACATTTGGGACAGATCGTGCTGGATGTCGACAAGCAGACACCCGAGGGCCGAGGTGACTCCGGGGCTTGGCGGCACGATTACAGAAGGAATATTGAGTTCGCGAGCGACATCGGCTCCATGCAATGCTCCAGCACCGCCGAAGGCAATGAGTGCGAAATCGCGGGGATCGAGTCCGCGGCGGATAGACACGAGACGGACGGCATCCGCCATGTTTGCGTTGGCCACCTTGACGATGGACTCGGCCGCGGAATCGACATCGAGCCCGAGGGGATCGGCGATCTTCTCCTTGATGGCAGATTTTGCACTTTCGCGATCCAGTGTCATCTCTCCATCGGCAAGATCCGTGCCGAGCCGATTGAGCCAAAGGTTGGCATCGGTGTTCGTCGGTTCTGACCCACCGCGGCGATAGCAGACCGGGCCAGGATCGGCACCAGCCGACTGCGGTCCGTTCCTCAACGACCCGGCAATATCGATGTGCGCCAGGGATCCGCCTCCCGCACCGATCGTGAGAACTTCGATGCTGGGGAAGACGATCGGGTGACCGTATTCGACCTCCCACTCATTGGTTTCACGCAGCTCGCCATCGGCAATGAGCGAAATGTCCGTCGAGGTGCCGCCCATGTCGAGGCCGACTGCATTGGCATGACCGCATTGCTCGGCGACATGTTGAGCGGCAATAGCGCCGGCGGCGATTCCCGAGGCCGCCAGGCGGACCGGGAAGTGTTTGACCATCTCGGCGGTCATGGACCCGCCGCCCGAGTGGAGCAGCAGAAGCTCACCGGTGTATCCGTCGTCAGTCAGGTTGTTATCCAGTTGTTCGACGTATCCGGAGACCAATGGGCCGAGTACCGCATTGGCTACGGTGGTATTGAAACGGTTGTGTTCAAAGATCTCCGGAAGAACTTCGGCCGAGGTGGAGATGCTAGCCTCGGGGAGCTCCTCACTGAGAATCTCTCGCATGCGGATCTCATGTGCGGCATTCGCGTAGGAATTGATGAAGCAGACAGCCACCGTATCGACCCCGCGCTTCTTCAGTAAGCGCCCGAGCTGTCGCGCTTCATCTTCGTCGAGTACGGTGACGATGTTGCCTGAGAAATCTATGCGCTCAGTGACCTCGAAACGGTCACGCCGACGGATATAGGGACCGGATACGTCGGAGTACGCATCCCAGAGATCGTTCTTCGTTCCGTCTCGAATCTCGATGACATCACGGAAACCTTTGGTTGTCACCATCGCAGATTTGGGAAAATTACGAGTAATGAGTGCATTGGTGGCAACTGTCGTTCCATGGGAGAAGAGCTCGACTTGTTCGAGGTCGACGTCAGCCCGACGCACGCCGTTGAGGACTGCTTCCATTGGGTTGCTGGGGGTCGAAGGGACCTTCGTCACCCGCATTTGTTGGGTGGATTCGTCAAAGATGCAAATGTCAGTGAAAGTACCGCCAACGTCGACGGCGACTCGCAGATCAGCCACGGGGCTCTCCTTTGATTGTGATGTGCTTCATAGCCTGACTTCAGCCTGGCCCCTTGGTCAATGGAGCAATCGAAAGTTCTGTGGGACGATTTTGTGAAACTTACAAAACCGATTCATGGCCGCTGTCGGCAGGAGAATACGTAGTGCGCGCACGCCAGGAAATATCGCAGGAGCGGATCTTCGACGAGTTGCTCATGTCCTTGGATGCTGTCGACCCAGTGGAGTCGATGCTGAAGAAGGTTGTCCGGCTCTGTGGTGGATCCGCGCTTGTGATCAACGAGCTCGGTGAGGTCGTCCGTTCGGTCGGCGCTGCGCCGAGCCACCTTGTTTCTGAGTGGATACGGTCTTCGGTGTTCTCCGGTGACACCGGGCCGGGTTCACATTTGGAGACGATTCGCGGGACGATCGGTCGGTGGGATGTTTTCGCCCGGACCATGAGGATCCGATTGCGAGACCACGCCGTCGTCGTTGCCAGTCATGATGATGAGGAAGCGGTTG
Organism: Brevibacterium sp.; assembly: GCF_052105255.1. Taxonomy (NCBI): domain Bacteria; kingdom Bacillati; phylum Actinomycetota; class Actinomycetes; order Micrococcales; family Brevibacteriaceae; genus Brevibacterium; species Brevibacterium sp. The sequence continues at coordinate 37,542 of NZ_JBQDYQ010000001.1, read as the reverse complement.
CAGACCGGCGTGCCGAGGTGGATGCCGTACTTGACACCGTGTCCAAACTTTTGCGCGCCTTTGCCGGCTTCGAGTCGTTTTCCATCAGCAATCGCAATGAGGAATCGGCACGCCTGTTGCGGGACCTTGAGGCGGGAATCTCTGTTGGACGCGAGTCGAGTCTGTGGCGATCGCTGGAGCGGTTCGGGTTTTCGGCATTCGAGCCGGTACGAGTCCTAAGGATTCGGACGGATCCCGAACAGACTTCAACGGAACTGCGACGAGCCGAAGTCGGCAACGGACTGCTGCTGAGTGATTCGGGGACGATGCCGACCGAGATTGAGATGATTGCTCTCTGTAAGGCGGACTATGAAATCAGGCAGAGGTTTGATGAGCCGGGCCTGATCGGAATCGGCATCTCTGGGCCATTCACTGCTCTCAGCCAGGTCCCGGAGATGCTCAGGGCAGCGGACGTTGCTCTGGTGGCTGCTGCAGATGGTGGTTTCGCCTATGTTGATGAGATGCGGCCAATCGAGTGGGCCGCGGCGCGAATGAACTCGCGATTTGATCGACAGCTCATCAGTCGATTCCTCGGCCTTCTCTCGGAGAGCGAGGATGCCTGGACGACTTTGACGACATACATCGACTGCGGAGCAAAGATCAGCGAGACAGCCGCCCGGCTCCACGTGCACGAGAACACCGTTCGCTATCGGTTGGGGCAGATCGAGAAGAAGCTCAGCCGTCGCCTCAGCGATCCTTTCACTATGGCCGACATCGTCATCGCATTCGAGTCGAAGCGAATGGAAATCGCACGGTGAGCGCGGTCCGATATCGACACCGCGGCAGGCGCCGGCAGGGCCGGAGGGATCGCGCGGCCCGACTCCCTGACACCCAGACCCGAGTAGCATGGACCCATGCCCCACCATCTGCTGACTTCGACCCCTCCGAGCGGCAACGGCACCGCTGGAGACGGTGCCGACGGCACCCCCGCCCCCACCCACCGGCGGCCCGTCCCTGCCCGCCGCAGCCTCATCGCGCTCTTCGCGATCCTGCTCGTCGCCTGGGTGGGTGTCGCCGGAGTCGGTGGACCCTACTTCGGCAAGATCTCCGAGGTGGCCACGAACGATCGTTCCTCATTCCTCCCCGAGTCCGCCGAATCGACCCGAGCACAGGAGATCATCGACCGCTTCAGTGACGACGACTATGTCCCCGCCATCGTCGTTCTCGAGAACACGGACGGCCTCACCGACGACGACTCCGTGGCCCTCGACGACGTGGCGAAGGAACTCGACGACGACGGTCTGCTTGCCGCCGACGCCTCACCGGTCATCCCCGCGGACGACGGCGACGCCCTCCAACTCATCCTCCCCGTCTCCTCCGACACCACCGCCGATGACGTCGAGAAGATCAGAGACGTCATCGCGAACACCTTCCCGACCGCGAATGCCGCCGATGCGGCGCCGGATGAGTCCGGCAACGTCGCCACCCCGGCCACGGTTGCCGATGTCTACGTCACCGGCCCCGCCGGCTTCGCCGCCGACCTCACCGAGGCCTTCGCCGGCATCGACGGGATCCTCCTGCTCGTCGCCCTCATCGCGGTCTTCGTCATCCTCGTCATCGTCTACCGCTCTCCGCTGCTGCCGGTCATCGTCCTCTTCACCTCGGTCGCCGCGCTGTCCGCGTCGATCTTCGTCATCTGGCATCTCGCCGACGCCGGGATCCTGCTCATCAACGGCCAGGTCCAGGGCATCCTCTTCATCCTCGTCGTCGGCGCCACCACGGACTATTCCCTCCTCGTCGTGGCCCGGTTCCGCGATGCCCTGCAGACCGAGCCGGATCGTGTTCGGGCCGGGCTCGCTGCGCTCAAGGGCGTCGCCGAACCGATCGCGGCTTCCGGAGGCACCGTCATCGCCGGCCTCCTGGTCCTCCTGCTCACCGACCTTGCGTCGACGCGCGCCCTCGGCCCGGTCGCGGCCATCGGCATCGTCGTTGCCATGCTCGCGGCGCTGACCTTCCTGCCCGCCGCGCTCATCATCGTCGGTCGTGCCGTGTTCTGGCCGTTCCGACCCCAGGTGACGACCGCCGAGGTTGGGCTCCGTAAGAAGGGAATGTGGGCCCGGATCGCGGGTGGGATCGCCGCCCGACCGCGCCTGATCTGGATTGGACTCGTCATCCTGCTGGCTCTGCCGCTCATCGCGGTGCCGCAGTTCAAGGCCTCCGGGGTCGCGCAGAGCGAGTTCGTGCTCGGCGAATCCGAGGCTCGCGACGGCCAGGACGTCCTGGCCGAGCATTTCCCAGGTGGGTCCGGAACTCCGACCCAGGTAGTGCTCGACGCGAACGAACTGAGCACTGCCGCCGAGGCGGTCGGCCGCCTCGGCGGGGTCGGTTCGATGACCGTGGCCGCTGAGGATTCCCCGAGCGGAACCATCGGGATCGACGAGGACGGAAAGCTCCAGCCCCCGCAGGGTGGCCCGGCCAGCGGAGCACCGGATGCTGCCGGCGGCTCGGCGGCGATCGATCCCACCGAGGTCGACGGTCAGGTCCTCCTCGAAGTCACCCTCTCCAATGCGGCGGACTCCCTGGCTGCCGAGACGACGGTGACGGAGATCCGCGAGGCCGTCCACGACGTCGACCCCGATGCGCTGGTGGGCGGGCAGACCGCGGTCGACCTGGACACGAACAACACCGCCGAGGCGGACCGGACCCTGGCGATCCCGATCATCCTGGTCGTCATCACGGTCATCCTCATCCTGCTGTTGCGGTCCCTGTTCGCGCCGCTGCTGCTCGTGGTCCTGACCGTGCTGTCCTTCGGCACCGCGCTGGGAGTCTCGGCGCTCGTGTTCAACCACCTCATCGGATTCCCGGGCGCCGATCCCTCGGTGCCGCTCTACGCCTTCGTCTTCCTCGTCGCGCTCGGCATCGACTACAACATCTTCCTCATGTCCAGGGTGCGCGAGGAGTCGCTCAAGGTGGGCACAAGGGCAGGCGTGCTCAAGGGGCTCGTGGCGACGGGTGGGGTGATCACCTCGGCGGGCGTGGTGCTTGCGGCGACCTTCGCGGCACTCGGGGTCATCCCGATCATGTTCCTCGTCCAGCTCGCCTTCATCGTCACTTTCGGCGTGCTGCTCGATGCCATCCTCGTGCGCTCGCTCGTCGTCCCGGCGCTCGTCCACGACATCGGACGCGGAGTGTGGTGGCCGTGGCGGAAGCGGATCCCGCAAGACTGAGCCGGTCGGGGATCGGGCGAGCCGCCTCGGCGAGTTCGAACCGATGGTGAAGGGCCGACGGCGGCAACACGATACCCCCGGAGTGAGACCGGAGTCCGGGCGACTCTGCTCAATCTCTCCAGCCGGGGGTACGTTGGGGATGTGCCGGGTACTGACGCCGAGGGGTGGTCGACGGGCCCCGAATCTGGGGCCAGTTATATCATTGAACTACTATTCTGTTGACTATGCAACAAAAGTGTGGCATGACACATCGACGAGCGGGGGCGGACCGATGGACAAGACGACTCCGGTGAGCAGCATGATCAGGCAGAACGGCCCGATCAAGATCGCGGCCTGGCGTCTGATGATGGAGAAGTATCAGGACTTCTATACGAGGTTCGTACACGAGTTCCGGACCCGGCACGGGCTGACCGTGAACGAGTTCGACGTGCTCATCAACGCCCGACCCGAGGCCCAGGTGCGCCACCGAGAGCTGCTGCGCAGCCTCGTGATCAGCCGCAGCGCGCTCAGTCGACTGCTCGGCAAGCTCGAGGATCGTGGCTTGGTCACGCAAGAGCCCGACCCGGAGGATCAGCGCGGGGTGCTCGTCGCCTTGACCGAGGAGGGACTGCGGCTCTGCGACGAGGCGGCCGCGACGAATGCCGAGATCATCCTCGACGGTTTCGCCGGGCTCACGGATGCCGAGGCCGACGAGATCTTCGAACTCGTATCGAAGGTCCGCCCGGTCGAGTAGGGGGAGTTCTTGGATGCCTGTTCTCGATGAGCTGTAGTAGGCCGCCGTCTTCGCCCATTCCGAGTCTGGTCGGTCCGAACGAAACCTATAAAGCGACGGCCTCACTTTTATGAGAAACTGGTATAACTCATAAATTTGGGAGATGGCGATTATGAGTTCTGAACGACCGAGACGGGAACAACGCGCACTGACGCAGTGGCCTGCCCTGGAGAGTGAAACCCTAATCTGGAGCACGCGACCTGGGTTTGGGCCGAAGGCGACCGCGATGATCGGAACTGAAAAATATGAGGCGGCGGTTCCACCGGCGATTGCCGATCGTATTCCGGACCTCGGTCGTGATGTCCAAGAGGTTTCTGAAGAAGCTACGCGTGAACTCAGTCGCTTCGATGCCGAGCGTGGTGCGGAGATTGCAGGTTTCGCGCCGATACTGCTCAGGTCGGAGGCTGCATCGTCATCGCAGATCGAGAACCTGACTGCGAGCGCACGTGCCATCTTCTCGGCAGAGTACGGGGCCCGCGCGGGGAGCAATGCGGAGCAGATCGCTGCGAATACGAATGCATTGTCGGGCGCTCTCAAGGATTCGGGGCCGATCAGCAGTCAGTCGATCCGAGAAATTCACCGCGTTCTCATGGAACTGCAGTCACGTCATCCCGCCGGAGCTTTCAGGAATGAGCAGGTCTGGATCGGGAGCCGATCGGATTCGCCTGTTGGGGCGGAATACGTTCCGCCTCATCATTCCCGAGTGGAAGGTCTGATCGAGGACCTTTCGCAGTTCATTCAACGGCGTGATGTTCCGACAATGGCTGCTGTCGCGATTGCACATGCCCAATTCGAAACGATTCACCCATTCACCGACGGAAATGGACGCACCGGACGCGCATTGGTGCAAGCGATGTTTCGGCAGCGAGGCATTACCCGGAATGTCGCTGTTCCGGTCTCAGCTGGGCTGCTGACAGACGTCCGTCGATATCACCAGGCCCTGACCGAGTATCGCAATGGTGATGTCAATCCGATCGTCAGAATATTCGCCGAGGCAGCTTTCCGCGCGGTGGACAACAGCACTCAGCTCGTTGACGATCTGAGGGAGATTCGTCGCGGTTGGGATTCGACGCTGACTGCTCGGAAGAACTCGAACGCGTGGCGCCTGCTCGATATTCTTCTCGAGCATCCTGTGCTCAATTCCGCCACGGCCGCAGAGCTGCTCGGGGTCGCACAGCCGAACATCTATCCACCATTGCGAACGCTTGTCGATGCCGGCATCGTGAAGTCAAAGGCGGAACATGGTCTGGGGCCCTTCTGGCGCAGTGACGAGATTCTGGCAGCGGTCGACGCGTTCGCCGAGCGTGCGGGTCGGCGTCGCCCGGCTTGAGCAGTCGAGTCCGCGCGGCACACGCTCCCCCTCCCCGCCCGCCGCGAAGAGGGCTACGATGTGGCCATGAGCAACGTCGAGACCCGCCCCGATCAAGTGGTCTGCAAGGCCGGGGGACTGCCCGGGCCGGCCTGTGACCAGCAGGGACGTTCCCCGGTTGAGATCATCACCTCCCGTGAGATTCCGCTCGGCGGTCCACGGGCGATGATCGTGCGCCGCACCCTGCCGCAGCGGCAGCGCTCCCTCATCGGACCCTGGTGCTTCGTCGACCACTACGGGCCAGCCGATGTCTCGGTCACCGGCGGCATGGACGTCGCCCCGCACCCGCACACCGGATTGCAGACCGTCAGCTGGTTGTTCCAAGGCGCCATCCAACACATCGATTCCGGCGGAAACGCGGGCCTCGTCCTGCCCGGCGAAGTCAACCTCATGACCGCAGGCGCCGGCATCTGCCATTCCGAGGTCTCGACCGAGGAGACCACGACCCTCCACGGCGTCCAGCTGTGGCTGGCCCTGCCTGACGCCACCCGCCACCAGCCCGAACGCGAATTCGAGCACTTCGAACCCGCCCCTGGCTCCTTCGCCGGCGGAGAGATGCTCGTCTTCCTCGGAAAACTCTGGGGAACGGAATCTCCGGTGCAGACACATTCGCCGCTGCTCGGCGCCGAGATCCGCCTCGACCCCGGTGCGAGCATCGACCTGCCCGTGAATCCGGGATTCGAGCACGGCGTCCTCGTCGACTCCGGCGATATCGCCTTGGAGAACGTCGACCTGCCCGTTGCGGCGGTCGGCTACACGGGAACCGGTGTTGAAGAGCTGCGCATCGCCAACCGCAGCGACGAACCCGCCCGACTCATCCTCCTCGGCGGCGAACCGTTCCCCGAAGAGATCGTCATGTGGTGGAACTTCGTCGGCCGCACCCATGAGGAGACCGCGGCCTACCGTGAGGAATGGCAGGCCGAGGGCGACCGCTTCGGCGTCGTCGACGGCTACGTCGGCAAGGGTGGGCCCGGTCGCAATGCCGACGGCATGGGAAGGCTCCCCGCGCCGAGGCTGCCCGACGTCACGATCAGACCGCGGAAGAATCCGCCGCCCCAGGTTCAAGGTGGACCTGCGGAATAGAGCGGTGCCGAATTCCGCTTCACCCAGTACCAACAGAGCACGACGAAAGGGTTATAGCCATGGTGAAGACATTCGAGGACAAGACCGGCGCCGAGGTGACCGTGTCGATCAACGAGGCCACCCGGTCCTATGACATCGCCGTCGCCGACGGCACCGTCGCCGGCCACGCGTACTTCCTGCCCGGGCCGGATCTTGAGACAGAACGCATCTTCCACCACACTGTCGTCGACGAGGAGTTCGGCGGTCGGGGACTGTCGAAGTTCCTCGTCGCCGAGGCGCTCGATGATTCCCGCGAACGCGGAATCACGGTGGTGCCCGTGTGCCCGCTCTTCGTCAAGAAGCTGCAGGAGACCGGTGACGACTACGCGGCGCAGGGCGGGAAGTACCGCAACGCCACCGGTGCCGACATCGACATCGTGAAAAGCCAGGCGTGAGCGGGTCGATGAGCAACGCGAGTCGTCCCTTCATCGACAAGATCCACCCCGAGAACTACAAGACCATGGCCCAGGCGGCCGCGGCATCGCGGAAGGCCTCGCGTGCCGCAGGACTCGATGACGGGCTCATCGAGCTCGTGAACACACGGGTCTCGCAGATCAACGGGTGCCGGACCTGCCTGAGCATCCATGCCCCGGCGGCCAGGAAGGCCGGCGTCTCCCAGCTCAAGCTCGACGTGCTGCCCAGCTGGCATGAGGCTGAGATCTTCACCGAACAGGAGTTCGCGGCGCTGACCTTGGCCGAGTCCCTGACCGTGCTGGACAAGGCGGAGGATCGGGACGCGATCGCCGCCTACGCGGCGCAGCACCTGACGACCGAACAGATCTCTGCGATCGAATGGTCGACCATCCTCATCAACGCGTTCAACCGCATCTCGATCGCCAGCGACCACCCGGTGTTCGGAGCTCGGCAGGACTGAGCGTCTGCCGGCCGATTGGGTGCGGTCGACCGAGCGGTTGGACTCGGCGGGCCTCAGTTGAGGATCTGTGAATCGCCGACGAAACAAAACGGGCTTGACCAGATCGAGCAAGATTTGGCCTAGATATAGAACACTGCGCTCTCGTCCGGGCCGTCTGGGTTCCGCTTGTACTTAACGAATATGCGCCGATCAGTCTTGTCTAACTCGGGTGCTGCGATGAGCGCCACACTCATTCCTGGCGAGAGTGTTTCGGGAAGCTGTGGAGGCAGGTTCAGATATAGCTCCGGAGCGGTGATGGAGATGCTGAATGCGGTGTGCGTCCCGTAGTTGGTGAGGTTGTGCCAGTGAGATTCGTGCGGGTTCGGGGTGAGGCCCAGACGGACTTTCCCCTGTTCGAATAGCGCCTTGTTGATGCCGGTTGCGTCTTCGGCTGCGTTGGCTGATCGTTTGGCTTGCGTGAGCGCGCGCCGAGCATCGCAACGTGCCCAGACTGCGACACCTGGGCTGAGGATTGCGACAGCTGCCCCGGCGATTCCCCATCCTTCTATGACTGAATCTAAGCATATTGGGGTGGGGGCCGGTTGAGGTCGGGCACAATGGGGTGTATGGGATTTCATTTACTTACAAAAGGTGCATTCCGGCAGTCGGTAGAAGTTGACAGCCCGGCGGTACAGACCGCGTCTTCCCCCGCTGTTCTGTTTGACGGTGGAGGTGCTGACTTGTTCGGCGGGTTCCCAGTCAGGCTTCTGGAAAATACGGGCGAGTGGGTGAATGTCCCCGATGCTGTCGGTCGCCAGTGGGAGTCTCTTCCCGCCGAGGTTAGGGGGCGGTTGATTCGTGAGCCCTCTATCGAACTCTCTATGGAGGACTTCGACGTGTTAACCAGGGCTGAGGTTGGGGTGTCGGCTGGGTTCTTTGCCCTGTCGGACGATGAGCTGGAATGGCGCATCGCTGGTCCGTTTAAGAACTTCGTGGAGTTGCTTTCGGACATTGCAGGCGAGGGGCTGTAGTCCTCGTGGAGCAAACTGCCCCGTGTGGTTGTCTTTGGACGGTCAAACGGGGCATTTTCTGCATTCACAATGCTTTAGTCCGCCCGCCCCGTGTAACGTCTGCGCAGTTCTCCTGCATCGAACCGGGCAGGACCAGCCTGCCTTCGGTGTCGGATGGTCTTCCTCATCAGCTTCCTCGCCGTGGTGTATACGAGCGTGCTCGGCGGGTTCTCCGGAATCGCCTACGTCACCGCCGACTGCCTGCGCGTGCTGCGCCGCTACCCGCACCAGGACGAACCGGCCAATGAGATGTCGGCGAAGTCGATCGAGTTCCGCGGCGTCCTCGTCTACCTCTCGATCGCGACGTTGGTCATCATGAGCCTCGGCAAACCCGTCACCCTCGTGCTCGTCTACGCCGCGATCAGCGCGTTCATTCTGCCGGTGCTCGCCCTGGCGCTGCTCGTCATCCTCAATCGCTCATCCGTGCCGGCTCAGCTGCGCAACACGAAGTGGTCGAACGTGCTGCTCGCCGTGTGCCTGGCACTGTTCGGATTCTTGGCGATCCTCCAGGTCAAGGAGTCGGTGATGGGGTTCATCGGGTGAAGTGAGGTGCACCCGACAACTGTCGGGTGTGTGCGCGAAAAGCACGATGGTCTGGCGGTAGTGCCGCGGTGCCGGGGTCGGCATACTTGGTGATATGACACAACGACGGTCACGATTCGACGCGGAGCTCGCCGCGAGTCTGTCCGTCATCGGCGGGGTCTTTCCGCCGACCATCACTCCTTCGCTCATCGACTTCATGCGAGTCTCGTACGCCTCGGAGCCGCTGGCGGAGACTCTCAGCGGCCGTCGGGTCGAACATTCCGAATATCAGGTGCCGGGCCACCTCGGCGAGGACATCACCGTCTCCGTCTTCAGACGATCCGGGGACACCGGACGACGACCGACGATCGTCTACGCCCACTCCGGCGGGCTGATGTTCGGCGATCGCTTCAGCGCGCTCGGCCTCAACCTCGACTGGGTCGAGAAGATCGGTGCGATCCTCATCTGCCCCGAATACCGCCTGGCGCCCGAGTTCCAAGACCCTTATGCGCGTGAGGACATGTACGCCGCGCTCCTGTGGACGGCGGAGAACTCCGACACCCTCGGCGTCGACCCCGCCCGTCTCATCGTCGCCGGAGCCAGCTCCGGAGGGGGACTGGCCGCCGGAATGGCGCTGGCGGCCCGTGACCGGCACGGACCGAAGCTCAAGGGCCAACTGCTCATCTACCCGATGCTCGACGACCGCGGCATCACACCGTCGACCCATCAGTTCGACGGCATCGGCGTCTGGGATCGGGTGAGCAACGAAACCGGATGGCAGGCGATGCTCGGCGATGACTTCCGCACCGAGGCGGTCTCGCCCTACATCGCACCATCGCGTGCCAACGACCTCACCGATCTGCCGCCCGCGTACATCGACGTGGGCTCGGCCGAGATCTTCCGGGACGAAGCCGTCGCCTACGCCTCGGCCCTCTGGAACGACGCCAGCGAAGCGGAGCTGCACGTGTGGCCCGGAGGCTTCCACGCCTTCGACATCTTCGCCGCCCATACACACCTTGCGCAAGGAATGATCAGCACCCGAATGGCCTGGATCGAGAAGCTCCTGGCCGACTGAAAGGAACATCATGTCTGAGAACACAGCTGTCAACGACGCAGTTGTCCGCGTGGCCACGAAGACGGTCGACAGCGGCGGCGTCCCAGGCGTCGTCGCCGGAGTGACCACCGACAAGGAGACCATCAGTCTCACTGCTGCAGGAGTCCGCTCCCTCGACGACCCGCAGCCGATGACCACGGACTCCGTGTTCTTGATCTTCTCCACGACGAAGGCCCTGACCGGCACCGTGGCACTGCAGCTGGTGGAGTCGGGAGAGCTCGACCTCGACGCCCCGGCGAAGGACTATGCCCCAGGATTGGCCGACGTACAGGTCATCGACGGCTTCGACGACAGTGGAGAACCGATCCTCCGGGCACCCGCCAGCGAACCCACCACCAAACAGCTGCTGCTGCACACCGCCGGCTTCGGCTACGACTTCTTCAACGAGAAGTACGAACGACTCGCCCGCGAACACGGCCAGCCGAGCATCGTCACCGCGACCAGGAAGGCGTTGGAGACTCCGCTGCTGTTCGATCCCGGCACCCAGTGGGAGTACGGGTCGAACATGGATTGGGCCGGCCAGGTCATCGAAGGCATCACCGGAAAGACTCTGGGTGAGGCGATGCGCACCCGAGTCCTCGAACCGCTGGGCATGGACGACAGCACCTTCCGTCCGACCGCGTCGATGCAGGAGCGGCAGGCCACGATGCACCAGCGCACCGACGGCGAACTCGCGGCGACCGACTTCATGCTGCCCGAACCGGAGGTGGAGATGGGCGGCCACGGACTCTTCTCGACCGTCGATGACTACCTGAAGTTCATCAGGATGTGGCTCAACGACGGAGCAGCCGACGACGGAACCGTCGTCCTCCGCCCCGAAACGGTGGACATGGCCACGCAGAACCACCTCGGCGATCTTCGGGTGAAACTGCTGCCCGGAGTCATCCCGAGCTTGTCCAACGATGCGGAATTCTTCCCCGGCATGCCGAAGACCTGGGGATACACGTTCATGATCAACGAGGAGGACGCCCCGACCGGACGCCCGGCCGGCGCCGCCGCATGGGCGGGTCTTGCCAACCTCTTCTACTGGTTCGACCGACAGAACAAGATCGGCGGGTACTGGGCCACACAGATCTTCCCCTTCGCCGACCCGGAATCGGTTGGGGGCTACCTCGAGATGGAGACGGCAGTCTACGATGCTCTGAAAGGCTGATTCGCGACCGAGGCGAATCGCGACCGTCGGTCGACAATCGTGGACTGCCAATCGTCGACCGACGGACGAACGAGGAGGTGGTGACGTGCAGGAGCTGCTCGGCAGGATTGCCAAGCTCGATCCCGAGGCGAGCCTGGGTCTGCGCGTCATCGCCTGCTTCGACGAACTCATGGCCGGCGAGGTCAATTCCCATGCCCTCGCTTCCGCGGCCGCGGCTCTGGCCGGTTGCCCGGCCGGCTTTCGCAGTGGGGACGGGAGCAGGCAGCTGAGGGTCGATTCAGGCGGAGTCTCGATTCCGGGAGACCGACCCGCCGAGGTGGCCGCACTGTCCCTGCCGAACGATTCCGAGGTCTGGCTCGAGCGGGAGGACGGTGCCTTGCCCAACGATGAACTCATCCTTGAGAGATTCGGCCTGGCCATCGGGGTGAGATTCGGTCTCGAACGGCAGCAGCTGGAGACCCCGCGGGACGTGGCACTCGCCCTCGATCCTGCCGCGACGCCCGAAGACCGGAGTGCTGCCGCGGTTCGCCTCGGGCTGACGCCTGGTTCGGGATATCGAGTCCTCGCGGCCCCGCTGTTCGCCGTCTTCGAGAAACGACCCGCCGGTCCCACCGATGTCATCACCAGCGAACATGGCACTCTGCAGGTGGTCATCGTGACCGACGACACCGAGGACATCGCCGTGACACCGGCCGGACTGGGGCCGTCCGGGTCGATCGGAGAACTGCCGCGGTCACTGCGGGCAGCCGTGGTGGCACTGCGGCTCAGCCGCCCGCCCGAGGAAGGGCTCGTGCGGTCGGAAAACTTCGGTGGGCTCGTCGAACTGCTCGCCGAATCATCTGACACAACCGATCCGGACGCTGCTCTGATAGACGAGATCATGGACTCGCCGTGGGCGGAGTCCACGGTGCGCGTGCTCCTCGAAGCACCGACGATCAGGCAGGCGGCCCGCGACCTCGGTCTCCACCACAGCACGGTGCAGAGCCGGGCCGAGCAGATCGAACGCTGCCTCGGCTACGACCCGCTGTCGGGCTACAACCGCACCAGGTTGGGCATCAGCGTGCTCCGGTGGCGGCTTCGCAATTCCCGAGTGCTTGAACTTCCGGGGCCCGTGAGGTGAGGGGTTCTTGGCCGCTGTCGGGTGAGCGACTGGCGGCGCTCCTCCCTTACCCCCGTCCGGAGCTGATTCACCTCGGATTGTCGACGATATTGCGCCCGCCCTCGACAAGAGCCCGGATCTCATCGAGCCGCTGAATGTCCTCAGGTTCGAGTGGCAGGTCGAGCGCGCCGAGGTTCTCCAGACTGCGTTCGGGCCTGCGCGACCCGGGAATCGGAACTGAGTTGACTCCCATCTTGGCCGCCCGATTGAGGAGCCAGGCCAGCGCGACCTGAGCGTTGGTCGCGTGATGACGATCGGCCACCTCGGCGACGATGGAGACGATCCGCTGATTGGCATCCCACGCCTCACCCATGCGCGCGGTCCCGCCGCGGACATCGCCGGCCACCTGGTCCTTCGTCAGGGTGCCGGTGAGGAATCCGCGACCCAGCGGGCAGTACGGGACGAACCCGACCCCGAGTTCGGCGCAGGCGGGCACCACGTGGTCTTCGACGTCACGCGACCACAGGCTCCATTCGGATTGGACAGCCGTGATCGGGTGGACCGCGTGGGCGCGGCGCAGCTCGTCCGCGGTGACCTCGGACAGGCCGATGTGCGCGACCTTGCCGGCCGTGATCAGCTCGGCCATGGCCCCGACCGTGTCCTCAATGGAAACATCGGGATCCGGCCGATGCAAATAGTAGAGATGATCGAATCCACGCCGAGGCGGCGCAGCGAAGCATCGCAGGCTTCGTGTGCGTATTCGGGTCGTCCGTCGGTGCGTTCCGTCAATCCGTCAGAGAGTGTGCGCAGTCCGATGATGCCGAATTTCGTGGCGAGCTGGACATCGTCGCGGCGCTTGGCGAGGAAAGGGGCGAGCATCTCCTCGTTGGTCCCGGCCGGGCCGGTGGTGCCGTCGCGGGGTTCGCCGTATACGTCGGCAGTGTCGAGCAGGGTGATGCCGGCCTCGACGACTTTGCCGAGTGTGGCGTGGGCATCGTCGTCGGCAGCGCCGCCGTAGACGGCGATCTTGTACTCGGTGGCGGTCAGTGCTCGTTCGAGGTCGTGGATCTGTTCGATGATCCGCTGCCGTTGGTTGCGCGTGATCTGCAGACGTTCCGGAGTGGTCGACTCGCCTTGATTGACGATCTCGACATAGCGGGTGAGTTCGGCGATGCCCATGCCCGAGGACCTCATGACGATGAAGGACATGGGAATCTACGGGCTCGCCATCGACGAGCCGTGGGGGATGGGCAAGGTCTCGACCGAGGCGTATGCGCTCATCACTCAGGAACTCGCTCGCGGGTGGATGTCCCTGGCCGGCAACTGACGCTGTCTTGGAAGTGGTCTCTTAGATATAGCGTCGAGGTTCGCATCGAGCATTGGCACAGAAAAGTTCGTCCAGGTGTATCTTCAAGAAACATCTGACAGATACTCCTAAGCGGCGTGCCGCCCATGTCAGTGCAGAGCTATATGCTCCCGAGTATAAGAAGCGGAGCTGCGCGCAAGACACAACACAGCTAAGATGATCCTGTGTTGAACAGTGCAGCGCGGGGTGTATGAGCACTTCGTGAAGTGCATCCGCGGTGGCGCTACGACATGGTCTGAGGCAGGAAGAAGGGCGTTCGAGATGACGATGCAGATGGAAGATAGCAGGGCGACGCATCCGCAAGACGCCTCCGTGAAGACGTTCAGGATGGGCGAGTTGTTTTCAGGCCCGGGAGGGCTTGGTGTGGGCGCACATTTGGCCTCGAATGAGCACGGCAAGATCGTTCATCAGTGGGCCACCGATTATGACGAAGATACCTGCCGAACCTACGCATGGAACATTGTCGGAGATGAAGAATCAAGGTCGGTCGTTCACGCGGATATTCGAAAGCTGGATTACGAAGAGCTTGCGAAGCTCGGGGATATCGACGGCCTCTCATTCGGCTTTCCCTGCAACGATTTCAGCGTTGTTGGAGAGCGGAAAGGATTCGAAGGTGAGTTCGGTCCGCTATACACATACGGAGTCCAGGCGCTTAAACGGTTCCAGCCGGAATGGTTCTTGGCTGAAAACGTGGGTGGAATTCGTGCTGATGGTGGAGCCACGCTTCGCAAGATCTTCGGAGACATGATCGATGCTGGCTACCGGATCTACCCGCACTACTACAAGTTCGAAGAGTACGGAGTTCCTCAGGCTCGGCATCGCATGATCGTGGTCGGAATCCGCAAAGACATTGATGTTGAGTACAAGGTGCCAAGCCCCGAGGTATTTGCCGATTCAGATGTATCCGCGAGCACAGCACTTGCAGGTATCCCGGAGTGGGCTGCCAATCAGGAGCCGACTCGCCAATCAGAGCGAGTAATTGAACGGCTCAACCACATCCCGGCTGGAGGCAATGCATGGGTCGCTAACATGCCCGAACACCTGAGAATCAATACTCGGACCAAGCTTTCATCCATCTATCGTCGGCTGAGCTCGGATAAGCCTGCCTACACTGTCACCGGGTCGGGCGGAGGCGGCACCCACATCTACCATTGGTCAGAGCCCCGGGCTCTCACAAATCGTGAGCGTGCGCGCCTCCAAACGTTCCCCGATTCCTTCGTGTTCAAGGGAAATAAGGAGTCGGTGCGCAAACAGATCGGTATGGCTGTGCCGCCTAAGGGCGCGAAGGTGATCTTCGAAGCTATCCTCAACAGCTTTGCTGGAATCGAGTACCCCTATGTTGAACCATCCTTGATGAAGTACATTCCGAACTGAGCGGGAGCAACCGTTCGCGGTAGGGTTCGAATATGGCGACCAAAGACTATTGGATGCTCTCGCGGCCGCAGCGGAAGCTCTACCGTCTGCCTCTGACTGTTTCCGCCCTGAATGAAGCGGCTGGTGAGTCGGGGTGGGGTGGGAATCGTGAGAGCCACCTAGTTTTCGAAGAGATCCTCGAGCGAGAAGAAATCAAACGCCGCGGTGCACGAAGGGACCGAACTGGTTCTGGAGGACGGACGCACGCGGCACTGGTGCGTAGCCTCGGCCTGGCATTCAACTCAGACGAAACCGGAAGACTTGAGCTGACTCTAGCTGGCACTGCCTTGGCAGAGGGCGAAAATCCGTCCGCGGTCCTCAAACATCAGGTGATGAAGTTCCAGTACCCTTCTGTTTACTCGATGTCGCGCGGTGTTGATATTTCACCAGCTTTCAAACTTCGACCATTTGTGCTGTTGCTCCGACTTCTTCTTCACCCTGAACTAGGCGGCTATCTTACGAATGATGAAGTTGCCAGAGTGGTGATCTTGAACGGCACCGGCGACACCGAAGCTGACGCTGATCGAGTAGCGGCGGAGGTTAAGAAGTATCGTTCGACAGAAATCAACGAGGCCGAGTTTGTAGAGAGATTCGGTAAACGAGGCGATACCTTCGAAAAGATTGCGGATCGGTTCGGTGACATCGCAAACACTGTATTCAATTGGCTTGAGGTTACAGGCGTGATTGACCGTAGGCCGGGCGAGGTCGGTCTAGCCCCGAGTGGTGGGGATGAAGCTGCCAAACTAATTGAAAAATATGGGCGAGTCAAACTGATTCCCAACCCCGAGGATGAGGACAGGTTCCAGCGGGCGTATGGACTCCCTCCGGGAAAGTCAAAGGACACAAGAAATCTGAGCGGCGCTAAAGGCATCACACGCAACGAGTTTGTGCGCCGTCAGGTGACTACGAAATTGACGAGAATGTCAGAGCAGGAACTGCTTGTCGACGGCGCGACTTCGAACATTGTCACGCGGCTTGTCGATGAGACCGGATTTAGTCACTCTGAGGTTGAGAAAGCTGCTAAGAAGGTGCTCGGGACAGATCGGACACTGGATAATTTTCTATACAGCTACCAGTCGCTGCCGTACTCCTCGGCCAAAGATGCGCCCCGGAAGTTCGAACTGGCTACCGCCGAGCTCTTTCGGCGGGTTTTCAAGCTGGATGCGGAGTGCGTCGGACAAGCAGGGCGTGAGCCAGACGTCGTAGTCACTAAGCCTGGAGAGTGGCGAGGAATCGTCGATACAAAGGCCTACAGTGGTGATTACTCGCTTCCCTCTTCTCACGAACGAGCTATGCGTGAGTATGTGGAAACTTACCGCGCAGCGCCGGGCGCTCCGCTGAGGTTCTGGGTATTCATTGCTGCTTCCGTTTCGAAAGGTGCAAGACACCGAGTTCGGCAGCTGGCCGACCTCGTTGACAGTCCAGGTGCTGTGATCGGAATGTTGGCCTGGACTGAAATGATTCGGTTTGCTCAAAAGGGCAAGATTGATTCTGAACGCATGGCGGATCTGTTTGCGCTGAACAGCGAATTGACGATGGAAGACCTAAAGAAAGTTCTGAGCGCAGATCGCGACGTGTCCCTCGGCTAGTAGGCGAAGTTGCAAAGGGCCATCGGCGAATCAGTTTGTCGAGTGCAGACTGGACGAAACAAAAGTCCTTCTTTCACACCTGGAAACCGCAATATTTCGTGCCCGGCGGAAGACGATGCTCCCATCTGAGCTGATTGATTGCGATAAAGGACCTGTGTGGTTGAATCAGCCTGCGTTCCAAAACAGGGAATTGATCGATATCGCCCACTACGTCAGTGGGAGCAGCTAAGCTACGAGAAGGTTCGAAATTGCACGCTGAAACAGAGCGTCATCAGTACCAAGCAAGGTAGGTGTAGACAGTGATCAGATTCAGGCAGAGTGAACGCTTCCTCGGCGCAGGCGGTACAGCCAGAGTCACGAATTTCACCAGGCAACGACTGTTTCTGGACTCATCGCATTATCCCCCGACTACATCGAGACACGTGGCGAAATCACTAAAGCTTAAACAGGCCCCTGAATCACAGAACCTCCCTGTTGCAGTCGGGAGGATATTCCTATGACCTATGAGATCCTCACCCCGGGAATCGAGCTACTGGAATCCATGCGATCAGTAGGGTATTCCTTCGACGACGCCATCGCAGATCTTATCGACAATAGCGTCACTGCAAATGCGGACCGTGTCGATGTGGCAGGAGATCCAGTCGACGGCCTCTATGTGTCGATTCTCGACAACGGGGACGGAATGTCGCCCGAAGAAGCGAGGACAGCTTTGCGTCTTGCTGGAACTGGACGCGATGCGCGGGCCGAAAACGACTTGGGGCGATTCGGACTGGGCCTCAAGACCGCTTCACTTTCGCAAGGTCGAAAGCTGACTCTGGCTTCGAAGTTGAACGGTGAAGTCACGGTGATCCAGTGGGACTTGGACTTCGTTGCTGAAGCAGGGGACTGGCGAATCCGCGTTCTCGACCGCGAAGATATTGACCACATACCTGCGGCTGTAGACTTCGACCGGTTGGACTCTGGGACCTTGGTGATCTGGGAAACTCTGGACTATCTGATAGGAGAGTCCGAGCATCCTGACGAGGTGATGGCCAAGCACCTTCAAGAACTGCGGGAGCATCTCGGATTGGTGTTTCACCAGTTTCTGGATCATAACTACATCGGTGGACTTGAGATCTACGTCAATTCTGTCAAAGCAAAGCCACTGGACCCGTTTCTTTCTTCGGTCCGGAAGACACAGCGCTCACCAGTCGAATATTTCAAGATTCTCGGTGAGACTGTTGAGATGCAGTCCTTCGTGTTGCCCCACAGCAGTGCGTTGACAGAAAAGGAACTGAGACGCAAGGACTTGAGCTATGCGATGGAATCGAAACAAGGCTTCTATGTCTATCGAGGGCATCGGCTGATCGATTGGGGCAGTTGGTACGGAGTGACCAAGCAGTCGCAGTTGAAGAAGCAAACCCGAGTACGGGTGGAGTTCCCGAACAGCCTAGATCATCTTTGGCAGCTTGATATCCGCAAATCAAAAGTCCAGCCACCTCGGGAGTTCCTCAACCACTATCGGGCATTGATCCTCAACGAAACGAGGAAGAGCGAGCGGGTACACACGTACCGCGGCAGAGTTCGGCGGCGAGAGGATGAGGTAACCCCGCTGTGGAACTACATCGAAGAACGCCACCAGATCAGATATGAAGTCAATCACGACCATCCGTTAGTGCAAACGGCATTTACCGGTTTGACGAAAACGCAACGCCGTGCCGTGGAGACTCTTCTCGAAGACGTCGCGCGCTGTGTGCCCGCGCAGAGTGCATATGTTGAAATATCCGATAACAAAACATATGCCGCCGAAGAATACGACGCAGAGGATATTAGTAAACGAGTCGCCGTTTTTATCGACGGTGGTCTCATACCTCGAGATTCGGAAATCGCTTTTGATGTCCTAAAGGATATAGAGCCATTTTCTGAGCAACCGACTCTCCGCGAAATTATCGAAGAATTGATTGAGGACTAAGTTGACTGATTCTGCCCACGAGGAAACCTTTCGTAACATTCTCGCAAACATCCTGTCGAAAACCGATGATTCGGATCTTGCCCATATTAATGAAATAGCATTGGAATACAATGCGCTAAATGAGAAATTCGGCATGAGGATTTCTGACCAGCGAGCGGTAAAGATCGCGACTGAATTGGCCTCGGCGCATAAAAGCAAGCTGGAGTTGGGTGCGACAGTTCGGAACGAGTCCACCTTCGATCCATGGCTCGATGAACGCAAAGCAAAGGTCGAGATGCGCAGAGGCGCAACATACGATCGGCTGTTGATCGAGCGTGGTTGGGGCAAGAGCGTCGTTCGGACACTTGGTAGACAAACCGACAAGATTGTAGAACTTCTGGGAGATCCGGAGGTCGGAGCCAGCTGGAGTCGAAAAGGACTAGTTATCGGTGAGGTGCAGTCGGGAAAGACCGCCACGTATATAGGTGTGCTGAATAAGGCTATTGATCTTGGGTACCAGATAGTCGTCGTGATCGGTGGCCACACTGAGGACCTTCGAAGGCAGACGCAGGAGCGGTTGGACTCCGACCTTATTGGTGATGACACTTCTTTTCGAAGCGATGGGGCCTCGAGGCGACTTAACACACGGATCGGTGTTGGCCGGATCGATGAGAATATCGGAACAACTGCATTGACTTCGGCTCGCTATGACTTCAGTATGAAGACCGCTGAATCCACGACAGTCAATTTGGCCACTGGCAATCCGACCGTATTTGTGGTGAAGAAAAATACTTCTGTTCTGAAGAGCCTCGCCAAATATATCCGTTCGACTGCCGTTGGAGATGTTCATAATGTTCCGCTCGTCGTTATCGACGACGAGTCCGATTGGGCATCTGTGAATACCAGTGCCAAAGACAAGGAGCGGACCGCGGTCAATAGGGCGATTATCGACCTGCTGTCGGTTTCTCGGCGGAACTCCTATTTGGGGATCACTGCGACACCATTTGCAAATATCCTTATCGCAGACGACAAAGAAGCTCGCGACCTTTTCCCGCGTGATTACATCGTGGCGCTGGAAAGCCCTTCGACTTATCGAGGGGTCGATTTTTATTTCCCACCTGAGGGTGATAAATCACAGAATATTAATTCGGATATAGACGACTTTCATGAATTGCTACCCCAGAAGCATAAAAAAGATGCTGTAGTCAATAAGTTAGCTCGAAGTTTGAAAGATGCAATCCTTGCATTCTTTCTCGCTACGGCGGAACGATACCGTAGGGACGGGGCCCAATCGCCCTCCTCGATGATGGTCAATGTATCCAGATTCAATGCTGTCCAGGAAAAGTTTTCAATACTAATAGAAGATTATGTGGAATCTGTAGGTGAAGCTATCCTCGCTTCGGCTGGATACTTCGGTGAGAGAAGTGATGCCACTCCCAGGATCATAAGGGAGCTGCAACGAGTAGCAAATGCCCAGTTTGCTTCGCAAAATCTTGATGTACGCGATCTTGGGCCGGAGCTGCAGAAGGTCGCTGAAGATATTCACATTGACCTAGTGAACGGTCTGACGATGAAGGACCGCAATGATCGGTTGGCGACATTCACTCGAAAGTCCCTCGCTGAGTGGAAGCAAAGGCCCGCGATCTACGTGGGTGGGAATGTTCTTGCCCGCGGCCTGACCTTGGATGGCCTGGTCGTTTCCTATTTTACGCGTAGAGCGGGCGCCGCGGACACATTGCTCCAGATGGGGCGCTGGTTCGGGCATCGGCCAGGCTATGACGATTTGACACGAGTCTGGATGGACCGTGAAGTCATCGATCATTTCACCTACGTGGCCGGGGTTTCGCAAGATCTGCGAAATAGCGTTGCCGAAATGCGCGATCTGAATTTGACCCCGAGGGAATTTGGACTGAAAATTCGATTGCATCCGGAGACTTCCTTTCTCATCACAGCAGCCAACAAACAGCGAGCTGGTGTGAAACATGATTCTCCCGGAGTGTTTTCGTACCGAGGTAAGGCATTTGAAACTCACACAATTCCGAACAATGAACAATTGACTGAGCAGAATCGTCAAGCGGTGTTAGGTCTGCTCGAGATGTTGCCCGCTGGAGGCGCTGAACGGTCGTCGGGGAGTCGAAATATCTACTGGCGGGGTGTAGCTCATGAAACTGTTGAAAGTTTCCTTCACGACTTCAGCCTGAATACGAAATTACCTACAAGCAAGGTGTTCGGTATCGGCTCGTCACTGCCTGCGGGCATAGCTAGCGTCGGGCGTCAATGCGGGTGGACTGTCGGCCTCATGAGCGGAAGCGGCAAACATCCGGTGACGTACCTTGCAGAGGCTGATCTTCCGTACGATGTCGATGCGCGTGCATCGTATCGAAACAACGTGGAACTGTCCGAGGACGGGAAGGACTTAAGGCTTTCCCAGCGGAGATTGGCTACCGGAGGAAACATAGTTGCCTCTGTCGCTAGTGAGGAACGGGCTGCGGCTCTGGCCGCCCGAAAGAAGTCCAAATCGTACTCTGGTTCCAACGATTCCGAGCGTGAACTTACACAAAGCGAAGTGTTGAGGGCTGGGCTAAAGAGCCCGATGCTACTCATCTACACCGTTTCGATAGGACCTGAGTCAACGTCGGCGGTAGACGCCAGCATGCCTCCGGAGAAGAGGAATGCCCGTAGACGTCTAAGCGAGTTGAAGGAAGTACCTGCTTTGGTTATGGCGACTCCGGGACTATCGGAACAGGAAACAAGAGAGGACCTCGAATCTGGAGGAACCAAATTCGGCTCCAAATACATCGTCAATTCTGTTTACGCCAGACTGGAGCTCGGACTCGGTGATTGGGACGATGTAGACGAAGATGAAGGAGCTGGCCTGTGAGTCTATCAATTGAACGCATCGTGAGATCTTCTCAGTTGGCCGACGGAGAATTCGATGCGCTTGATCATCCGCACTTCAATGTTTGGCTCCAGTCTCGAGCAGGACATTGTCGAGTATCAGTGGGATATACAGGCAGGATTCCTGTAAGACTTCGCTCAAGCCGGGGGTACCGAGTTATCCACGACTTCAGGCAAGAGAGAGCGATGAACTACGTGGTCTTTGAAGAGAGCGAAGCCAGTCTGAGGAGGGCTTTTGCGACTGTCATGGTGGCTGCGTGGGAAAGTAGCCTGGAAAGCGAATCGCCTGAAGCTAGCTTGAGTTCATTCCTTGTTGCAGTGCGAGATCTCAAACAGTTGTTTGGGCGAGGTCGTTCAGGATTTTCCGCAGACGAGCTTAGAGGACTTATCGCCGAGTTGCTGACAATTCAGAGTCTGATCGATCTAGGTGGTGACGCGGAGCGTGTGCTTTCCGGATGGAAAGCGCCTTGGGGCTCTGTGCGAGATTTCGTCTTTTCGGCGACGCACAGTCTCGAGGTGAAGTCGGCCCGACCTGACAGTGGAACTATTACCGTATCTAGCGTCAGCCAGTTGGATCAGGAAGATCATGGACTGCAACTTGCAGTGTGGCCACTTGTCGAAAACGACGTGGATGCTCCGAAGTCAGTGGGCTTTGCGGATGTCCTTTCGGACATACGTGTCAAATGTGCCAACGACGAAAATGCCCTCCAACACTTAGACGACGCGATCATAGCTCTAGGGCTGGTGAACGCCGACGACGAGCTGAAAGACGTCGCATTCAGCTACGGCGATTGTGCTGTATACGACGTCAAAGATGATTTTCCGCGGATTCGAGCAGGCGATATTGCTGATCAGATCAGAGACGTCTCATATACGTTGAGGACCGGAGATCTGGCCAAGTTCGCCGCCGAGCTTGCCCTGCCTTGATCTGATTTGGCTACGTTTCCATATAGTGAAAAGAGGATTCGACGATGAATGACTTCCACGCCGAGCTCGAAAACGACATTGCGCTACGAGCTAGTGGGCAAGGTATTTTCCAGATACAAGCGTTTGCAGAAGAGCTCGGGAACCGTCTGCAGGACGCAGAAGAAATGTTCGACCTGAACATCGAACCTGTCTCGTGCCACGGCAGAAATCGTAAGCGACTTGAAATCCTCGGGTACGCCGAAGACGGCGGAGACGACTCTCTGATTGTTCTGGTCGGCAAATATTTCGGCGAATCCGGCGCGAAGCTGAACAAAACTGATGCTGACAAGATCTTCGATTTTGGCAAGTCATTCCTGATTCAATCTGAAGGGGGATACCTCGTCGACTATCTCGAAGAGAGTTCGAAAGAGTACGAGTACGCAGAGTATTTCAAGACGGCCTCAGAGCGATATGAGCAGATTCGTTTCTTCCTGATCACCGACGCGACGATGAGCGACCGAATCAAGCACATTCCTGATGAAACGGTTGCCGGGCTGCGATCAACATTTGAAATATGGGACCTCAACCGGTTCCAGCAGCTGGCCGAATCGCCTTCGGGCAAAGAAGACACAAATGTCGATTTCACTGAGTGGATGCCAGAGGGGCTGCCAATGCTGGCCAGTCAGGACGATTCAGATAATCCAACATTTGTCGGCATCATTCCGGGCACAGTTCTAGCCGAAGTCTACCGTCGTCACGGGACCAGACTTCTGGAATCGAACGTGCGGACGTTTCTGAGCGCACGGGGAAAGGTCAACCGTGGCATCCAACAGACTCTGAAACAGAACCCGGAGATGTTCCTAGCGTTCAATAATGGGCTGTCCACAACTGCGTCAGAGATCTTGTCGACAGGAGATGACCACACTCGTTTCATCGAAAGCATCACCAATTGGCAGATCGTCAACGGAGGTCAGACCACAGCATCATTGGCACACTACCTGAAGAGCAATTCGAGCAACACTCTCGATGATGTATATGTGCAGATGAAGCTGGTGCTCGTTGCCTCTGAGGAGGCTGCGGAGCGAGTATCGGAAATCTCCCGTTATGCCAACAACCAGAACAAGGTCAGCGAAGCTGACTTCTTCTCTAACAGTGAATACCACCGGCACATGAGCAGGTTGAGTGCAAAGGTGCTGGCGCCTCGAGCCAGAGGAGCTCAATACAGCACCCGATGGTTCTACGAGCGCACAAGAGGTGAGTTCGATAATGAACGCGCAAATCGGACAGTCGCTCAAGTGAAAGTTTTTGATCTCGAAGTGCCCAAGAGCCAGAAGATCACTAAGACCGACTGGGCGAAGTATCTGAATGCATGGGACCTACTGCCGCACCTTGTCAGCAAAGGTGCTCAGTCGAACTTCCTCGAGTTCGCGAAGAACGCAACAGACCTGTGGGAAAAACAGAAGTCCGCGTTCAATGAGGAATATTTTCGCAATGGCGTGGCAAAGGCGATTTTGTATTCAGCAATCCGCCGTACAGTTGCGCAGGCAAGTTGGTACGAGTCGGGCTATCTGGCGAATATCGTTGCCTACACAATGGCAAAAATCGCGTATGAGATTCCTCGGCATTTCGCCGGATCCGAATTGGATTTCTCTGCAATATGGAAGCGCCAAGAGCTGCCCGAAACAATGCTCGGCTCGATCGACTCAATTGCCGAGACCGTGCTCGCTGTACTGACCGCGGAAGATAGGCCGCAGGCGAACGTAACTCAGTGGGCAAAGCAACAGGCGTGTTGGGAGCGGGTCAAACGCGCACCTATTGAGTTCCGTCCAGAGTTCAAGAAGGCGCTTGTTGACAAGTCTGATGCTCAAGGAAAGCGTACGGAAGCCCGAAAGCTGCAGGCGATGGACAATGAATTCGAGGATGCGGCGCGAGTGCTGGCGATAGCCCCTGCTGTATGGGAGAAGGCGCTCTCGGAAGGTGTTTCTGAGGGTCTGCTCTCGAGCACAAACGTCGGAATAATTGAGAAGCTTCGCCAGGGTTCTATGGTGCCGACTGCACGACAGTCCAAATCGGTGCTTACTGCTCTGCAGCGGTTGGCAGATTTTGGGGTGGTGGGCAAAGACGAGTTCTGAGAGTGGCCCACGAAAGGGTGAAAACGGGTCATGGGCGTCTTCTGAGCATGCGCGTCTAACCATGGTAGCTAACAAGAGGCGTGACACGAAGTCGGAGTTGGCTCTGCGGTCGATCCTGCACTCTCGAGGGCTGCGCTTCCGTGTGGACTGTTCTCCGATGAAAGGGGTCAGGTCACGAGCTGACATTGTTTTCACCAAGGCGAAGATCGCAGTTTTCGTCGACGGGTGCTTCTGGCATGGTTGCCCGGAGCATTTCATCATGCCCAAGACGAACACAGATTACTGGTCGACGAAGATCAGCCGAAACTCGGAACGAGATTCTGCAGTCAACCGAAAGCTGAAGGACGCGGGATGGACCGTTATTCGGGTATGGGAGCACGAAGACTCTAGTGCTGCCGCCGACCGCATCGAAGCTGAATGGAAGCGAGCCGTGCAGTGATCCGAAGTGCAGGTTCAGTCGATGTATGTGGGTTGAGCTGATTTGAGTTACTTGCCCGGACTCGTTTGAACGGCCTCCCACGCGAAGGTCGCGAGCCAGTGGGACGACACGTACTCGTCTGAAACCGCGGCCTCGAGACCGGGGGCCATCAGCGATTCGACCCGTGTGAACATGCCTTTGGCCTGCGCCATGAGGTCATCATTGCCCGTATTCTCCGCGATCGCTTCTAGCCTCGGCGACAATCGCATCACCGATGCCGCGACCGAGAGGCCCAAACCGTAGAGGTGGCTCTGCTGGCCGTCGGTTGGGTCCAGGACCTTGACCGGTGTGAGCGCTGGTGACTCCGGCGAGAGTTCGGATAGAAACTCAGGTAGCCACGTCGCCAATTCGTCCTCGGCGAGCACTTCAGCCATGAGATCTGCCTCGCATAGGCCGGGGGAGAGGAAGTCGTGACCGCTGCGCTCCTGGCGGAAGTTCCACGCCGTGTCCTCGGCGAAGAATCGACGAGTCGCACCTGCGATGGCATCGACGACATCGTGCCGTTCTGCCTCTCGAGCACCGATGAGGATTCGACGCAGTCCGAACGCCGTGTTGGAATGCACTCCATGTCGAACCGGCTTGGCCACCTTCGGCAGCCATGCAGCCGCCAAGTCGAAGACAGTCTCGGCGAGCACTTGCGTGTGAGTACCAAGCGCGCGCAACTCCGGAACTTCGCTGGCATTGAGCACCCGATTGAGCTCGACCGCCCAGGCCCAGCCATACGGCCGCTCCCACGAGGGATTCTCACGGAGGAAGGCAGCCTCGGCGAGTATATTTTCCTCACTCAGGTGTGAAGAGAGAACTTCGAGCGCGCGTTCGCGCCAACCAGCACCCTCGGCCACTTCAGTCTCCAACAACGACGCCAGGAGGGAATGCATGTGCACGCTCGAATGCCAGTCATAGGAGTTCGCGAATGCG
Source organism: Brevibacterium sp. (assembly GCF_052105255.1). Classification (NCBI taxonomy): domain Bacteria; kingdom Bacillati; phylum Actinomycetota; class Actinomycetes; order Micrococcales; family Brevibacteriaceae; genus Brevibacterium; species Brevibacterium sp. Next base: position 11,632 of record NZ_JBQDYQ010000001.1, on the reverse strand, counting down.
GGGTGCTTCTCCACCGCGGGCACGATATCGGCCAGACTCCGCGCCAGATGATGGGAGGCGTACGGATATTCGCGGGTGATATTGCTCAGCGCCACCTCGGCGAAGGGGTGGACGTAGTCGTCAATCTGCGGCATGGATCCTCATCGGCTCGGGGTCTTCCACTCTACTGGGATGATCACCAGATCAGGTGGAGAACCACAACGGTTAGGCTGGATCGGACCAGCACCAGCCCTAGTCGCGATGTTCAGGAAGGCGTGCCGAGCTATGGCGCGGATCCCCGAAGTATTCGGCCCGACGGTCGATGAGCACACTCGGTGCGTCCACTACGTGACCGAACTCGATATCATCGCCATCCGCTTCGCCTGCTGTGACCGCTACTATCCCTGCCACCTGTGCCACTCCGAGACTGCGGATCATCCCGCACAGCAGTGGCCACGAGAGAAGTTCGACCAGCCCGCCATTCTGTGCGGGAACTGCTGGACAGAAATGACGATCGAGACGTATAAGTCGGTCGACGAGTGCCCGGAATGTTATGCGGCATTCAACCCCCGCTGTGCGGCGCACTCGGAACTCTACTTCGACAGTAAGTGAAGAACCCGCTCAGTGACGGAACTGCATTATCGCGATCATTGCTGCCGTACCCTAGCAGTCGAGTGAGACCAGATGGAGTTTGCGGGCGGTGTCTTGGACGTCGCAGACCACCTAGAGCGCAGCGCGCGGCAGCGACCGTGAGCTGGATAGACTGATGAGCCGCAATGCTCGTAGACTCACAGCAACTATTCGGAGGAGGCCGTGTGCAGGTGATCGTTCGCTCACTGAGTATTCTGCGGACCCTGGCTCACAGCGCCGGCGGCCTGAGCCTCGCCGAACTCTCCGACCGGATCGGCATCCCCGTGTCCTCGGCCCATCGGCTAATGGGAACGCTCGAATCCGAAGGTTTCGTCACCCGCTCGACGACGAATAGGCGGTACTTCATCGGTCCGGCCAGCCGAGAGCTCGCCGAAGCCGGTCGGCAGCACCAGTCTCCGTTGGTGACCGCCCACCCTGCCGTGGTCGAGGCCGGCCGTGTCAGCGGCGAGACCATATTCCTCTGCGAGTTCACCGGTGCCGCTGTCGTCTGCATCGCGATGACGGAGTCGACACGACCGCTGCGACTGTTCGTCCGGGTCGGTCAGACCATGCCTCTCAATGCCGCCGCCTCGGCGCGGGTCCTCTTAGCCTGGCGTGATCCGGAAGAGGTGCGGCAGGTGCTGTCCCGATCAGCGCTTCTGCGCTATATGCGCGGCACCCCGGTATCGGTCGCCGAGGTGTTCTCTCACCTCCAGCTCATCCGCTCACGCGGCTATGACATCTGCGACTCCGAGCTCGACGACAACGTCTGGGCCGTCTCGGCTCCCATCCGCTCGTCGACCGGCGACGTCGTCGCGTCAGTCACCCTAGCGGCTCCCTTCCACCGGATGGGCACCGAGGAAGCGAAATCCTGGGCGATTTCCACGGTCAGAGACACCGCTTCTGAGATGTCCGGTGACCTCGGATACACCCCTTCCGAGACGTAGGGGCCGGCGAATCCACCCGCAGCTCGCGACGACCGCGTGGCGGTGCAGATGTGAGCGATTGCATTCACCTCGCGGAAATCTCAAAGCGAGTTCCGTGATCTGCTTGACACCCTGAAAAGCGCCCGACTAAGAATGTCGACATAGCAAAAGTGGAAATCGCATTTTCAGATTGGACGATGATGTCGGCAACAGCAGTCACAGCTCCCCCCGCACCGGTCGTCGACCTCGGTGTCGACCTCGGCGGGGTGCACCTGACGAATCCCGTCATGCCGGCCTCCGGCTGTTTCGGACCCGAACTCGCCGGAGTGATCGACGTCGACGGCCTCGGCGCGATGGTGACGAAGACGGTGTTCGACCAACAGCGGGCGGGCAACCCCGCACACAGGTTGACGGAGACCGCGCACGGCATGCTCAACAGCGTAGGAATCCCGAGCCCGGGCTCTGCCGGGTTCCGCAGTGGTCTGCTGCGCGACTACCAGGCATGCGGAACCCGACTCATCGTCAGCATCGGAGGGCTCTACACCGATGAGTACTACGACATCGCCGGCGCACTCGCCGACGAGACCCTCGACGCGTTCGAACTCAACATTTCCTGCCCCAACCTCGAACACGACGGGCTGCCTATCGGTGCCTCACCGGAGCGGGCCCACGAGGTCATCACCGGCGTCAAGGCGATCGTGGACAAGCCCCTCTTCATCAAACTCACCCCCACCGTCGCCTCGATCGCAGAGATCGCAGCGGCCTGCGAAGATGCCGGAGCCGCCGCGGTCGTCGTGTCCAACAGTTACCCGGGACTCGCGATCGACATCGCCTCACGCACAAGCGTGCTGGGCAACGGCGCAGGCGGCTACACCGGGCCCGCCGTCAAACCCTTGGCCCTCAAGCTCGTCCACGATGCCGCCGGAGCTGTGTCCATCCCCGTCATCGGTTGCGGAGGGGTCGCCACCGCGGGGGATGTGCTCGAGTTCCTCATCGCCGGTGCCGGCGCGGTCCAGGTCGGTACCGCGACCTTCACCCGTCCGACTGCCATGAACGACATCATCAACGAGCTGCCGGAGGTCTGCGCACGATACGCAATCACCGCACTCCACGAGGTCATCGGCAGCCTCGAAATGCCTCACTGAACCATCCGCTTCGAAGGAAAAGGACCATGGACGCAGACAACGGAACACCCACAGCACGAGCGGCGACCAGTCGCAGCACCGCAGCGGAAGGCGGGCCGGCAATGGAGCCACCTGAAACAGTCGAGGAGCAGAAGTACGGCCGCAAAGCCGTCTTCGCCTCAGCGATCGGCTACGGCCTCGACGGATTCGACCTGCTCATCCTCAGCTTCGCCCTGTCGGGAATCATCGCCACCTTCGGACTGACGAATGTCCAGGCAGGATCGCTGACCACTCTGACGCTGCTGGGCGCAGTCCTGGGCGGACTCGTCTTCGGGATGCTCAGCGACCGCCTCGGCCGCGTCCGGATGCTGACTTATTCGGTCATCCTCTTCTCCGTATTCACCGGTCTCAGCGCCGTCGCCTTCGGCTACTGGGACCTCGCCGCCTACCGGTTCATCGCAGGCATCGGCATCGGCGGTGAATTCGGCATCGGCATGACGTTGGCCTCCGAGGCGGTATCGGCGTCCAAACGTGCCCGGGCGACCTCAAGGGTGGCCATCGGCTTCCAGTTCGGGGTCCTCGCCGCAGCTCTGGGTTCCGCCCCGATCATCGCCGCCTTCGGTTGGCGCGGACTCTTCGTCGTCGGAATCCTGCCTGCCGTCATCGCCGTGATCATCCGCAAGCGCCTCCACGAGCCCCCGAAGTTCGTCGCCCATCAGGAAGCTGCACGCGAACTCGCCGAACCTCAGAAGTCCTCGCTGCGGGTGCTCTTCGACTCTCCCGTCCGACGCCGGACGACGATCGCGATCGCCGTACTCGCGACCGTGCAGAACTTCGGCTACTTCGGAATCATCACCTGGTTGCCGAACTACCTGAGCACGCAGATCGGACTCGATGTCACTGGCTCGTCGCTGTGGACCGCAGTCACGGTGTTGGGAATGATGCTCGGAATCGTGATCTTCGGCCAGCTCGGTGACCGGATCGGACGCCGCAAGACCTTCTGGATCATCCAGATCGGCGCCGCAGCCTCGGTGCTCGCCTACAGCCTCATCGACAGCCCTGTGCTGCTGCTCGTCGGCGGCTTCGTCATGGGCTTCTTCGCCAACGGCATGCTCGGCCTCCTCGGCGCGCTGATCTCCGAGCACTACCCAACCGAGGCGCGTGCGACCGCGCAGAACGTTCTGTTCAACTTCGGCCGCGGCATTGCCGGATTCGCACCGCTCATCATCGCCTTGATCGCGGAGAACCACGGGTTCGCGTTCGCGCTGGGGCTGCTGCCGGTCATCTACCTGCTGGCCTTCGGTGCAATGTTCTTCATCCCGGAACGCACAGGCACAGAACTCGAATGACCGGCCCGACCGCTGACAGAAAAGGTGACCACAGATGACAACCATGACCGCCGCTCACCTGCCCCTCCCATCACCGGCGGAGGCGCAGGAACAGCTGAACGCGGACCTGCGCGCCGTACTCAGTTCGGACCCCACCGCTGACTCGCCGATCCTCGTGGGCCGACCCTCGATCCTGCGTCGCCTGGCCGCCGGCATCGCGGCGTCCATCGGACCCGAGACCGACCGGATCATTGCCCGCACCGGTCCTGACGCACAGCTGGCGACCGCAGTGTCAGTGCACACCGGGGTGGCGCTGGCCGTTATCAGCGCCGACGGATCCGTCAGCGGGGAAATCCACCCGGGCGAACGGATCGTCACCGTCTCCCTGTTCGCCGCCGACTACGAGGCACACAGCCTGGCAGCGCAGATTGGTGAACGCGGAGCCGCAGTGCTCGGCCACCTGCACGCGATCGACCTCCCGGGCGACCGTGCTATGCCGACCTCCGCGGTGACCGCGCCGGGGCTACTCGGTGAGACCGGTGAGGAGGCACACTGATGACGACGATCACCGAAGCATCGCTGGCGTCGCAGACGACAACTGAGACCCTCGTCGACGAACTGCTCAACCGGTTCGCGCGCCTGACCGAGACCGGCCACGGGCCGGGAGTGACGCGACTAGCCTATACGCGCCTTGAACGTGAAGCTCATGAGGTCTTCACGGAGTTCATGACCGATCTAGGACTTACCGTTTGGACCGACCAGGCCGGAAACACCATCGCAGAGCTCGCCGGACGTCGGCCCGGACCAGCCATCGGCACCGGATCCCATCTGGACAGCGTCCCGAACGCAGGCGCCTATGACGGCATCGCCGGAGTCATCGCCGCCATGGTCGCGGCATGGCAGCTGGCCGAGCAGGAGACCTTCGACCATCCTCTGCGATTCGTCGCCTTCGCCGCCGAGGAGGGAGCCAGGTTCGGTCAGGCCTGCACCGGCAGCCGCCTGGCCGCAGGGCTCACGGAGTCGGCCGATCTCGACCACCTCCACGACGCGGCGGGAACGAGCATGGCCGACGCCTTCCGCGAGGTCGGACTCGACCCCGAGGCGGCAGACGAGGCTCGCTGGAGCGCGGACGATTGGGCCGGCTTCGTCGAACTCCACATCGAACAGGGAAGCGTGCTCACCGACACGAACACGCAGATCGGCGTGGTCGATACGATCTCCGGCAGCACTCGCCTGCACGTCGAATTCCGAGGACGGGCCTCTCATACGGGAGGCACGCCCATGCACCTGCGCGCCGATGCCCTTGCCGCTGCGGCCGAACTCATCACAGCCGGAGAGACCCTGGCCACGGACCCGCGTCACCGCGGGACGCGGATCACGGTGGGCACGATCGAGGTCGAACCCGGATCAATGACGACCATTCCCGGCCTGTGCCGTCTCGACGTCGACATCCGCGACACCGACGACCGCCGCCAGCGCGAGACCGCTCTCGAACTCATCGGCCGAGCCGAAAGGCTCGCGGCCGAACGCGGCGTCGACAGCGATGTGCAGGTCGTCGCCGACGCCTCACCGGCGATTCTGCCGCTGAGCATCCAGCGGCAGCTGACGTCCGCAGCTCACGAGGTCGGCTGCTCCTACCGAGTCATGCCGAGCGGGGCGAGCCACGACACACAGATGATCAGCCATGTCTGCCCAGTGGGCATGCTGTTCGTCCCGAGCCAGAACCACGGCATCAGCCACGCTCCGGAAGAACTCACCCACACCACGGATATCGTTCGCGGCATCGACGTGCTCATCGCCGGCCTGCGAGGCCTCGACTCGGCAATCTAAGGACATCCCATGACCACCATGACCCCACCAGCCGCTCCGCCCGGTTCGGCGAAAGAGACCGCATCCGTGCAGAAGAGCTGGGGCCTCGTCGGCCTGCAGCGCGCCTCACGTCCTCGCATCCGAAGCCTTGACGCCGAGGTGGTCGAACACCGACCACTGACCGAGCACTACCGTGCCATGACCGTCGTGGCACCGGAGATCGCGAGCACGGCACTGCCCGGACAGTTCGTCATGCTCACCGTGGCGAGGAAGAACCGAACGGTGCCGGCGCTGCCCCGGCCGATGGCGATCTACTCGGTCGACGTCGAAGCCGGAACCGTGGAGATCCTCTACGGAGTCGTCGGCGATGGAACTCGGACCCTCGCTGGCTTCGACGAAGGTGAACAGATCCACCTCATCGGTCCCCTCGGACAGTCGTTCGACCTCGGGCGGGGGACACGCTCAGCGCTGCTCCTCGGACGAGGGATCGGCACCTGCTCACTGACCACCGTGGCCCAGCAATACGGCGACAGCATCGACATCACTGCGGTGACCAGCGGACGCCGACAGGAGTCGCTCATCGGAGCCGACTTCTACCGGCGCCACGGTGCCCGGACGGTGTTCGAGGTCACGGACGCTGACGGGACTAGCAGCCCCGAATGCCTTCACACCGCTCTCACCCTCGAGCTCGATTCCGCGCCGCCGGACGTGATCCTCACATGTGGCTCGAACCGCCTGGTCACCCTGTCGGAGTCCTTGGCCGCACGCTGGAACTGCGCGATCCAGGTGTCGGTGGAGGCACAGATGGCCTGCGGGATCGGCTACTGCCACGGCTGCGCGTCCGGTGCTCGCAGCGAAGGCGCCGAGAGCCCGCTGATCTGCAACGACGGTCCTGTGTTCGCATGGGAGCAGCTGCCGGGCGGCAACGCATGAGCGCGGACAAGGGCGCGAGATCGGGCGTCGGCGACCCGACCGGGGACTGCATCCTCGCGGGCGTGCGCCCCTATGGCGGTCACCGCACAGATGTGACCATCCGGGCCGGGCGGATCGCGGCGATGGAGCCGGCGGCCGATCGGGCGGACGGCGACACCGCGACGCCGACACAGACAGTCATCGATGCCCGCGACCTCATTCTCCTGCCCGGACTCGTCGACCTGCACACGCATCTGCGCGAACCGGGCGGCGAAGAGTCCGAGACGATCGCGACCGGGGCCCGTGCCGCGGCCGCGGGCGGATTCACCGACGTGTTCGCCATGGCCAACACGTATCCGGTGACCGACGATGCGGACCGAATCCGGGAGGTCAAGGAACGATCCCGGGAGCAGACCTCTGCCCGTGTCCACCCCGTGGGAGCGATCACCCGCGGACTCCGGGGCACCGAGCTGGCCCCGCTGGAGGACATGGCTGCCGCCGGAGCGCGGGTCTTCTCCGACGACGGCAAGTGCGTCAACGACTCGGCTCTGATGCGCCGGGCCTTCCGTTCGGCAGCTGCGAACGATGTGACCATCGCTCAGCACGCTCAGGACGGCCCGATCGCCGGTGACGGTCAGATCAACGCCGGTCCCGTGGCGGAAACGACGGGCCTGCCGCCATGGCCGTCGGTCGCCGAACACATCATCATCGCCCGAGATGCCTTGCTGGCCGCGGAGTTCGGTGCCCACCTGCACGTCTGCCATCTGTCGACGCGTGGATCGGTCGATATCGTCCGGTGGGCCAAGAGCCAGGGCTGGCCCGTGACCGCCGAGGTCACTCCTCACCACCTGCTGCTCACCGATGAGATCGCCGCCCTCGCCGATCCGCGGTACAAGGTGAATCCGCCGCTGCGATCCGATGATGACGTCCTGGCCCTGCGCGAGGCCGTCCTCGACGGGACCATCGACGCCGTGGCGACAGACCATGCCCCGCACACTGCGGAGAGCAAGGACAATCATTGGTGTGAGGCACCTTTCGGAATGATCGGCTTGGAGACCGCAGCGGCCGTGGTCGCTTACGTCCTCGCCGACTGCGGCGGACTGGACTGGCGGCGCTTCGCCGAGCTGACCTCGACCACTCCTGCCCGCATCGGGCGCATCGCCGATTTCGCCGGTCGACCGCTGGCGGTCGGCGAACCGGCGAACTTCGCCCTCGTCAACAGCGACCACACGTGGTCGCCGGACACGAGCCGACGGTTCAGCCGTTCCTCGAACACTCCGTTCCCCACCTTCGAGTTCAGTCACAAGGTCGTCGGGGCCGTCTGCGACGGGGTCTTCACCCATGTCGACGCCGACTGCGGTCTCAGTGTCGGAGACCAGACGGAGTCGTCCTTGCATCGCACGCAGAACACCCATATGATCACACCCTCGACAGCCGAAGGAGCTCATAGCCGATGAACAGTTCAGACGCACACAACGCAGAAGAGGTTTCCCCGACGCCAGAGACCTCCGGTCGCAGCTCTGTCTCCACTCTGCCTGCCATGTACCGGACACCGCATCAGGTCGATGTGCTCGCTGATGCAGTCATCGCAGAGTTGTCGGGGATCTCGACCGACGTGATCGTCAGCTGGTTCAACGCCGAGGACACAGTGGTCGCCCATGTCATCGCCGATAAGCTCGGTGCCTCTCGCGCTGTCGTCGACGAAGACATGGGCATCCTGTCGATCGAACCGAGCCTGACGCCGAACAGCAGGGTCCTCATCGTCGGATCCGTGTCCTCGTTCAGCGAGATCCGGACGGAAGAAGCGATGCGCACCGTGCTCGGCAATGAAGATCACAGCGTCGTCGGAGTCGCGAAGATCGACAGCGGTGAGGGTCTCAACTTCGAACTCCACCGAGGCTGACGACCTCCACCAGCCACCTGCATCGGCCAACGCCCGCCAGATTCGAACGCCGACCGCCGGCGGACCCGAGACGGGGTCCGTCCGGTCGAGTGCGCCCGAATCCTCCCTGCGCGCACATCGAATGTCGCCGCAGACCACCTCCATCAACCAGGCAATGAGGACTGACGATGTCGATTCCGACCGAAACCTCCCAGACCGAAAACCACACTCCCATCACCGACGCCGAGATCTTCGAGGCGCACGAAGGCGGCAAGCTCTCCGCCGAGCTCACCTCACCGCTCCAGACCCAGCGCGACCTCTCGATCGCGTACACCCCCGGCGTGGCCAAGGTCTGCACCGCGATCAAGGACGAACCGCAGCTGGCGCGCACGCACACGTGGACCGGCCGGCTCGTCGCGGTCATCTCTGACGGGTCGGCTGTGCTCGGTCTCGGTGACATCGGTCCGGCCGCCTCGCTGCCGGTGATGGAGGGCAAGTGCGCTCTGTTCAAGTCCTTCTCCGGGCTGAATGCGATTCCGATCGTGCTCGATACCAATGACACGGACGAGATCGTCGAAACGATCGTCCGCATGGCCCCGACCTTCGGAGCGATCAACCTCGAGGACATCTCCGCCCCGCGTTGCTTCGAGATCGAAGACCGGGTCAAGGAAGCCCTCGACATTCCCGTCATGCACGATGACCAGCACGGCACCGCCGTTGTCGTCCTCGCCGCGCTGACGAACGCTCTGCGCGTGGTGAAGAAGTCCTTCGAGTCCGTCCGCGTCGTCGTCTCCGGTGCCGGTGCTGCCGGTGTGGCCGTGGTGAAGATCCTTGCCGACGCAGGTGTCAAGGACATCGTCGTCCTCGATTCCAAGGGCGTCGTCGAGTCCGGTCGCTCCGATCTGACCGAGACCAAGCAGTTCCTGGCCGAGTCGACGAATCCGCGCGGAATCGCCGGTGGGATCGGCGAGGCCCTCGACGGTGCCGATGCCTTCATCGGCGTCTCCGGCGGCACCATCGACGAGGCGCACCTGGCCAACATGGCCGACGACGCGATCATCTTCGCTCTGTCGAACCCCAACCCCGAGGTGGTCCCCGACGTCGCCGCCAAGTACGCCACCGTGGTGGCCACCGGGCGCAGCGACTTCCCGAACCAGATCAACAACGTCCTCGCATTCCCCGGAATCTTCCGCGGTGCGCTCGACGCTGATGCATCCGAGATCACCGACGATATGAAGCTCGTCGCCGCTCGTGCGATCGCCGATCTCGTCGGCGATGACCTCGAGCCCGGCTACATCGTGCCCGGTGCGCTCGATTCCCGAGTCGCTCCGGCCGTCGCCGAGGCGGTCGAGAAGTCCGCGCTGAAGAGATCGTGAGATTTTCAAACACATGACAGAGATGAGACTGTGAAAACACTATGACTGAGTCGACTTCATCCTCACTGCAGACCGTTTCGATTCCCCTGACTGCACAGGACCCTCAGAACCTCCCCACCCGTACCGAGACCGACTCGATCGGCAGCCTCGAGATCCCCGACACCGCGTACTGGGGAGTGCACACGGCCCGTGCGAACGAGAACTTCCCCATCGCCCGCCGCCCCATCTCCGTCTATCCCGACTTCGTCCGCGCCTTCGCCTGCGTCAAACAGGCCGCAGCCCGGGCCAACGCCGAGATCGGAGCGCTCGATGACCAGCGCGCGAACCTCATCGACGCCGCCTGCGAAGAGATCAAGTCCGGCAAACTCCACGACCAGTTCGCCGTCGGCGTCGTCCAGGGCGGAGCCGGCACCTCGACGAACATGAACGCCAACGAGGTCATCACCAACCGTGCGCTCGAGATCGCCGGCCGGTCCAAGGGCGACTACGCGTTCATCCACCCCAACGACCACACGAACCACAGCCAGTCGACGAACGACACCTACCCGACCGCGATCAAGATCGCGCTGGCGTTCTCACTGCAGAACCTCCTCGGCGAACTCACGCTCCTGGCCGATGCCTTCGCCGCGAAGGGCCGCGAGTTCGCCCATATCGTCAAGGTCGGGCGCACCCAGCTGCAGGATGCGGTGCCGATGACGCTCGGTCAGGAGTTCAACGCCTTCGCCACCACCCTGCGCGAGGACGTCGAACGTCTCGAGGAAGCGGTCGCCCTCCTCGGCGAGGTGAACATGGGTGCTACCGCGATCGGCACCTCGATCAACGCCCCGGTCGGGTACAAGGAAGCGGTCATCAAGCACCTGCGTGAGATCACCGGGCTCGACCTGAAAACGGCCGGCGACCTCGTCGAATCCACCTCCGACACCGGCGTCTTCATCACCTTCTCCGGGGCGCTCAAGCGCAGCGCGCTGAAGATGTCGAAGATCGCCAACGACCTGCGCCTGCTGTCCTCGGGGCCGCAGGCCGGCATCGGTGAGATCAAGCTGCCCGCCCGCCAGGCGGGATCGTCGATCATGCCCGGCAAGGTCAATCCCGTCATCCCCGAGGCGGTCTCCCAGGTCGCGTACTCCGTGGCCGGCGCCGACGTCACCGTGTCCATGGCCGTCGAAGGCGGACAGCTGCAGCTCAACGCCTTCGAGCCGATCATCGCCCACTCGCTGTTCCAGTCGATCACGTGGCTCGAACGCGCGGCCCAGACTTTCCGCATCAACTGCGTCAATGGCATCACCGCCAACGAGGCGCATATCGAGGACACCGTCGACCGCTCGGTCACCGTCATCACCGCGTTGGCCCCGGTCATCGGCTATGTCGCCGCAGCAAAACTGGCGAAGGAAGCACTGGCGAAGAACGAACCGATCGCCGATCTCGTCGTTGAGCACGGGCTACTTGAACGGGACGAGCTCGGCGAGATCCTCCACCCCGAACGGCTGACCGGCATGCCCGCCGACGATTCCGTCGGCAACATCGCCACCGGCACCGAGGCGGTTCCCCGGGATGAGGTGACCACCGAGCTGCCGATCATCCCCGCCCCGGAGGGGTAAGCGGCTCGCGCAGGGCCGGCAGCTCCCTGTTCCGGATCAGGACTCGAGCGACCGCCAGGCGTCGTAGG